>NZ_JBEVTM010000019.1:0-46233 GCF_040884255.1 Olsenella sp. AGMB03486 | reverse complement strand
TATGAAAAAAGTCCCGCTCTGCACATCGGCAGAACGGGACATTGCATGCAGCTTCTTGCCTATTCAGCTATGCCGTGTGCTTGCTCTCGTTTGCATAGCCGAGACGGGGCGGCTCAGTCCCGTCGACCGCTTCCTTCGTGACCGTGACCTTCGTCACATCGAGGTCACTCGGGATATCGAACATCGTATCCTGAAGCGTCGCCTCGCAGATAGCACGGAGTCCTCGAGCGCCCGTATTGCGCTTGAGAGCGAGTCTTGCAATCTCTCGGAGCGACTCAGGCTCGAATTCGAGATCGACCCCTTCGAGCTCGAACATGCGCTTGTACTGCTTCACGATAGCGTTCTTGGGCTCCGTGAGGATGCGGACAAGGTCGTCCTCCTTGAGTTCGTGCGTCGCCGTGATGACAGGAATCCTGCCCACGAACTCAGGAATCATGCCGAACTTGTGCAGGTCCTGCGGCATGACCTTGGACATGAGGAAGTCCTCGTCCTCGTCGACCTTCTTCGTGAGCTCGGCATTGAAGCCGATGCCCTTCTTGCCGATGCGGTCAGCCACGATCTTGTCAAGGCCGACGAAGGCGCCGCCGCAGATGAAGAGGATGTTCGTCGTGTCGATGTGGATGAGCTCCTGCTGCGGGTGCTTCCTGCCGCCCTGAGGAGGCACGCTTGCCATCGTTCCCTCGAGGATCTTCAGGAGCGCCTGCTGGACGCCCTCGCCCGACACGTCACGCGTGATGGAGAGGTTCTCTGCCTTGCGTGCAATCTTGTCGATCTCGTCGATGTAGACGATGCCGACCTGGGCACGCTCGACATCACCGTCGGCAGCCGTGATGAGCTTCAAGAGGATGTTCTCGACGTCCTCGCCGACATATCCGGCCTCGGTAAGCGTGGTGGCGTCAGCAATAGCGAAAGGCACCTCGAGGAAGCGTGCAAGCGTCTGCGCAAGAAGCGTCTTGCCGGTGCCGGTGGGGCCGAGCAGCAGGATGTTGCTCTTGGCAAGCTCGACATCGTTGCCCTCGGCAGAAGGCTCGTTTCCAGCCATGATGCGGCGGTAGTGGTTGTAGACCGCTACCGACATGGCGCGCTTTGCCTCTTCCTGGCCCATGACGTACTGGGAGAGCTCATTGTAGATTTCATGAGGGGTCGGAAGCTCCTTGATGGGGGCGGCAGGAGCGAACTGCGGCTCCTCTGCCTCCCTGAAGTCAGCCTCTGCCCTGTCTGCTTCCTTGATGATGTCTTCGCACGTCTTCACGCACTCATCGCAGATGTAAACATGGTTGGGCCCCTGTATGAGCTTGCGCACCTGGCTCCGCGTCTTGCCGCAGAACGAGCAGCGCATTTCGTCGTCTGCCATTCACTACTCCTCTTCGGTGGCGTCGACGCGCCTGCCGATGACCTTGTCGACGAGGCCGTACTCCTTGGCCTCTTCTGCGCGCATATAGTTGTCGCGCTCGGTGTCGGCATTGATCTTCTCGATCGGCTGGCCGGTGGCCTCAGCGAGCATCTCGTTCAGGTGCTGGCGGATCCACTTCGTCTCGTCTGCGACGATCTGGATATCCGTCTGCTGGCCCTGGACACCGGAGCTCGGCTGATGGATCAAGATCATGGAGTTCGGAAGCGCCATTCTCTTGCCCTTCGTGCCGGAAGCGAGAATGGCAGCGCCCATGGAGGCAGCCATGCCGACGCAGATTGTGGAGACGTCCGGCTTGATGAAGTTCATCGTATCGATGATACCGAGGCCTGCATAGACATCTCCGCCAGGAGAGTCGATGTAGAGCGAGATGTCCTTGTCGGGATCCTGGCTCTCGAGGTGCAGGAGCTGGGCAATGACGAGGTTGGCGCTATCGCGTGTGACCTCCTCGCCGAGGAAGACGATACGATCGTTGAGCAGCCTCGAATAGATATCGTAGCTGCGCTCGCCACGCGGCGTCTGCTCGACGACATACGGTATCAGCGGAATGTTCGTTGGATTGTGCATTTCTCCCCTTCCAACTGCTAGTAGATTCCTACTGAATATCCCCAGTAACGCGCTTGCATTACTGGGGATACCAAAAGTGTCTGAATTGTGGAGCTACTCGGCATCCTCTGCGTTGTCGTCAGCTGCTGCCTGCTCGGCAATCTCGTCGACGATCGTCACAGGTGCGTTCTCGACGAGCCAGTTCAGAGCCTTGGTGCGGCGGATGGACTCGCGGATGGCGGGCATCTGGCCCTGCTGCGTGAACTGCTTCATCTGGGCCTTGACATCCTTGGCGCCGGCCTTCTTGAACTCGTTCTCGACATCCTCTTCGGTTGCCTCGACGCCGAGGTGCTTGGCCAGCGCGTCAAGAGCGAGGGACTGGCGAGCACGCTCCTTGGCCTGCTCGCGGAGGTCAGCAACGAACTCGTCGGACGTGATGCCGCGGAAGCGCAGGTACAGGTCGAGCGTCATGCCCTGGCGCTGGAGCTGCTGCAGGAAGTCCTGGGCAATCTCGTTGAGCACCTGGTTGACGTAGTTCTCAGGGATGGTCTCGAGGGTGACGTGCTTGCCCATCTCCTCGACGACACGGTCCTCCTTGAGGTTCGGGAGGCTCGTCTTCTTGTCGGACTCGATCTCCTCCTTGACCGCGTCACGGAGGTCGGCAACGGTGTCGAAGCCGAACGTGGACTTGGCAAGCTCGTCGGTGAGCTCAGGCGTGACCTGCTTCTTGATGCCCTTGAGGGTGACGGTGCAGGCGTGCTTGGTCTCAGTCGTCTCGCCGTCCTTCTCCTCGGAGGTCGTCCACTCGACGTCCTTCGTCTCGCCCTTCTTCATGCCCATGAGAGCGTCGACGAACTCAGCCGGAAGAGCCTTGGAGGAAAGATCAATCGTGCGATCGGTGCCGGCAACGGAATCAGCATTCTCCTTGTTTTCCACATCGACGGAGACGAGGTCGCCCTGCTGGACGCCACGGTCCTCCTCGACGTCCTCGACGGTCGTGTGGTAGGAAAGGAGCTGCTTCACCTGCTGGTCGATCTCGGCCTCGGTGGCCTCCTCAGGCGGCATGTTGATGGCAGGAGCGTCGTAGGAGTCGAGCTCGACCTCAGGACGCACCGGAATCGTGACGTCGATCGTGTAGTCCTCGCCCTCCTTGGCAAGGTCCGGATCGTCGCCGAAGTTCGCCTGCTCGACCGGCACGATGTCAAGCTCCTCGAGCATGAGCGGCTCTGCCTGGTTCAGCAGGTCGTTCGTTGCCTGGGCAAGCACTGCCTCGCGGCCAATGAGGGAGTCGATGACAGGACGCGGGGTACGGCCACGGCGGAAGCCCTTGAAGCTGTACTTGTTCGCGATGTCCTTGTAGGCACCCTTGACGGCGTTGTCGACGTCCTGCTGAGAGATGGTGAGCTTTGCTGCAACCTCGTTGTCCTTGGGCTCAGCTGCGGTAACAGTAATCTTCAAGGTTCCTCCACTGTTCTATACGCTTCGGGCACGGCAGATGGGCCGTACCTTCTTTTCCGACCGATGTGGTGCGGGCGAAAGGACTTGAACCTTCACGAGTGTCCTCACTGGAACCTAAATCCAGCGCGTCTACCAATTCCGCCACGCCCGCATTTGTCGCACGGACACTATATGTTAGCAAATATTGTGGTGTCTGGCGCTGATTTGCCACAATTCCATAGCTCAGAAGCCTTGTTGGCCCCATCTGCACAGAAAAACCTCCTCCCCCGAAGGGAAGGAGGTTCTGAATTGCCCTAGCTACTCCTCTGCAGGAGCAAGCTTGCTGAGGTCCTGGAGGGCATAGGTGCCAAGCGAGGACTCGCGCAGGGCCACGATGGCCTGGACAAGAGCGGTCGCACCCGACATCGTCGTTGCCATGTCGATTCCCCTGTTCACGGCCTCGCTCCTGAGCTTCGTGCCGTCGCCACGGGAGCTGTGGCCATGAGGCGTATTGATCAGGAAGGCGATTTCGCCGTCTGCCATGAGGTCGATCACATTCGGGTGCCCCTCGCGGACCGGCTTCACGATGCGGCACTCGATGCCGGCAGCACGCAGCGTCTTTGCCGTGCCGCGGGTGGCCAGAAGGTCATACCCGAGCTGCCTCAGCGTCATCGCGACCGGCGCGATGGAGCGCTTGTCGCGGTCGCAGACGCTGATGAAGACATTGCCCGACATCGGGATCTCGTACTCGATGGCCTCGCGCGTCTTCGCATAGGCCTTCGGGAACGTGGTATCGATGCCCATGACCTCGCCCGTGGACTTCATCTCCGGTCCGAGCGTGACGTCGGCGCCCGGGAAGCGGCTCCACGGCATGACAGCTTCCTTGACAGCGTAGTAGCCAAGGTCGCGATCAACAGGAGGCAGGCTGAAGTCGGAGATCTTCTCTCCGCTCATGATGCGAGCAGCATACTTTGCCAGAGGCACGCCCGTCGCCTTCGAGGAGAAGGGCACCGTGCGCGATGCACGCGGGTTCAGCTCGATCACGAAGATCTGCTCGTCCTTGACAGCAAACTGGACATTGAGAAGGCCCTTGATGTGGCAGGCAAGCGCGAGCTTCGCGGCAATGGCGCGGATGTTCGCGACGATCTTGTCAGAGAGCGAGAACGGCGGGAAGCAGCAGGCAGAGTCACCCGAGTGGATGCCGCACTCCTCGATGTGCTCCAGCACGGCTCCCACGTAGCACTCGTTTCCGTCGCAGAGGGCATCGACATCGAGCTCGATGGCATCCTCGAGGAAGGAGTCGAGATAGACCGGGTGGTCCGGAGAGACCTTCGTTGCCTCGCCCATATAGGTCTTGAGGTCGTTGTCGTCGTAGACGATTGCCATGCCGCGGCCGCCCAGGACATAGCTCGGACGGACCAGGAGCGGGTAGCCGATGTGCTTGGCGACAGCACGGGCCTCGTCCAGGGTCTCGGCGACGGATGAAGGCGGATAGGAGATCTCGAGCCTGTCGAGGAGGCTTGCGAAGCGGTCCCTGTCCTCAGCGAGGTCGATGGCCTCAGGCTGCGTGCCCATGATGGGAACGCCTGCGGCCTTGAGGCGGCTGGCGAGGTTGATAGGCGTCTGGCCGCCGAGGGTGACGATGACGCCTTCGGGGTGCTCAGCCTCGACGACGTTCATGACATCCTCGAACGTAAGCGGCTCGAAGTAGAGGCGGTCGGACGTGTCATAGTCCGTGGAGACCGTCTCGGGGTTGCAGTTGACCATGACGGTCTCATAGCCCTTGGCCTCGAGCGCGTAGGCAGCATGCACGCAGCAGTAGTCGAACTCGATGCCCTGGCCAATCCTGTTCGGTCCTGCAGAGAGGATCACGACACGGGGCTTTTCTGCCTCATGGAACTCCGATGCCCCTCCTACCTCATAGGTGAAGTAGTGGTAGCTCGTGCGGGCAGCAAACTCGCCTGCGCAGGTATCGACCGTCTTTATGACAGGACGGACTCCCAGTACCTCGCGAAGGGCACGTACGACCTCTTCCTTCTGGCCCGTGAGATAGGCAATCTGGCAGTCAGAGAAGCCCATCTGCTTTGCGGCCAGCATGTGCTCTGCATCCATGCCGGAAAGGCCACGCTCGTGGATGGCGCGCTCTGCCTTCACGATATCCTGGATGCGGAAGAGGAACCACTCATCGATGCCGGTGCGCTTGTGCAGGTCCTCGACCGTCCAGCCACGGCGCAGCGCCTCTGCAATATAGAAGATGCGATTCGGCGTGGCGCGCGTGACGAGGTCCTCGAAGTTCTCCTCGTCGTAGGTCGTCTTGCCGTCAGCGCCGAGGCCCATATGACCCTTCTCGAGGGAGCGGGTGGCCTTCTGGAGCGCTTCTTCGAACGTGGAGCCGATGGCCATGACCTCGCCCACGGCCTTCATGCGGGTCGTCAGGGTCTCAGAGGTCCCCTTGAACTTCTCGAAGGCGAAGCGCGGGATCTTCACGACGCAGTAGTCGATCGAAGGCTCGAAGCAGGCAGGGGTGGCACGGGTGATATCATTCGTGATCTCGTCGAGCGAATAGCCGACGGAGAGGAGCGCTGCCATCTTTGCAATCGGGAAGCCCGTTGCCTTGGAGGCAAGAGCCGAGGAGCGGCTCACACGCGGGTTCATCTCGATGACGAGGACACGGCCATCCTTCGGGTTCACGGCGAACTGGACGTTCGAGCCGCCGCAGGCAACGCCGACCTTTTCCAGTACGGCAAGCGAGTAGTCGCGCAGGCGCTGGAGCTCGTAGTCGTTCAGGGTCTGGCAGGGAGCCACGGTGATGGAGTCGCCCGTGTGGACGCCCATGGGATCGAGGTTCTCGATGGAGCAGACGACGATGCCATTGCCGGCAGAGTCGCGCATGACCTCCATCTCGATCTCTTTCCAGCCCTCGACGGACTGCTCGACGAGCACTTCCGTCTCCGGCGAGAGGGCAAGGCCTTCGCGTGCGATGCGCACAAGATCGTCGTGGTTGTATGCCATGCCGCCGCCAGCGCCGCCGAGCGTGAATGCTGGACGGATCACGACAGGATAGCCGAGATCGTCTGCAATGCGCTCGCACTCTTCGAGCGTATGGGCCACATCGGACTTTGCGACCTCGAGACCAATCTCGCGCATGGCCTTGGCAAAGAGCTCGCGGTCCTCGCCGACCTCGATGGAGTCGATGTCGCAGCCGATGACCTCGACGCCGTACTTGTCGAGCACGCCTGCCTTGGCAAGAGCCACGGCGCAGTTGAGGCCGGTCTGTCCGCCCATGTTCGGAAGCAGCGCATCGGGGCGCTCCTTCTCGATGACCTTGGCTACGGACTCGACGGTGATCGGCTCGATGTAGGTGCGATCAGCCGTCTCCGGGTCCGTCATGATCGTGGCGGGGTTCGAGTTCACGAGGACGACCTCGTAGCCCTCCTCGCGCAGCGCCTTGCACGCCTGGGTGCCGGAATAGTCGAACTCGCAGGCCTGGCCGATCACGATCGGGCCAGAGCCGATGATGAGGATCTTCTTGATATCAGTGCGCTTCGGCATCAGAAGCGCCTCCCTTCGCGGACGTCGATTGCCAGATAGTCCTCCACGCCGTCCATCATGCGTACGAAGGCAGCGAAGGCATAGGTGGAATCGTTCGGTCCGGGCTTTGCTTCAGGGTGGTACTGCATCGAGAAGGCAGGGATATCGAGGAACTGGATGCCCTCAGGCGTTCCGTCATTGAGATTCACATGCGTCAAGCGTACGCGTCCATACTCCTTCGTTTGAACAACCGGCGCGATATGGCGCTCGGACCAGAAGCGGAGGTCTTCTGCATGGTCGGCGATGCCGCCCGAAAGCTCGGGGATGAGCGGTCCGAACGTCGGGAAGACAGGGCCATAGTTGTGGTTCTGTGCCGTAATCTCGACCTTGCCCGTAAGCAGGTTCATGACCGGCTCGTTGCCGCCGTGGTGGCCATACTTGAGCTTCTCGATGTCAGCTCCTGCTGCCATAGAGATAACCTGGTTGCCAAGGCAGATGCCGAAGACCGGAAGCTTGCCGAGCGCTGCTTTCACGGCGCGCACCGTCGACGGTACGGACTCAGGATCTCCTGGGCCATTCGAGAAGAAGACGCCATCCGGATTCATGGCCTCGACGTCGGAGAACGGCGTATCCCACGGCACGACCGTGACCTCGCAGCCGACAGCTGCGAGCCTCTTTACGATGCCGAGCTTCTCGCCGCAGTCGTAGGCGACGACGTTGTGCTTCACAGGACCCTTGTCAGGCGACACCGTATAGCGCTCGCGCGTCGAGACATCTGCCACGTAGTTGTGCTCGGAGATCTTGGGCGACGCCTTCACACGGGCAACCAGGCTCTCGGGGTCGATATCGACCGTCGAGATGGCGGCACGCATGGCACCGCACTCGCGGATATGGAGTGTGAGCGCACGCGTATCCACATCCTCGATAGCGACGATATCACGCTCTGCAAGGAAGTCCGGCAGGCTCTCGACGCTCTGCCAGTTGCTCGGCGCATAGCACATGTCATGCACCACGAGGCCGCGCAGGTTCAGCTTCCTCGACTGCATATCCTTCTCGTTTATGCCGTAGTTGCCGATCTGCGGGTACGTCAGCGTGACGATCTGGCCAGCATAGCTCGGATCGCTCACGATCTCCTGATAGCCCACCATAGAGGTGTTGAACACCACTTCGCCGAAGGTCTCCCCTTGGGCACCGCACGACCTTCCTTCGAAGACAGTCCCGTCCTCGAGCGCCAGAAGCGCCTTCGGATGCTTGCCGTCGTCCACCAAAAGGTTCAAGATGGCCACCTTTCCTTCGTTGGCAAAACCAAATCCCCCAGCATGGGGCACAGAGGCCCCATTTACGAAAAAAGGGAGCACGTCACCATGTGACAATGCTCCCTGAATCTATGAGGAAGAAGGACTCACCCAGATTCTCCTTACCGGCATCTCGTGCCGCTTTAAAGGCTTGCAAGGATTATACGGCAAGTCCTTCCAAAGAGAAGACCCATTCTTGTCTTTACGGGATAGGTACGCATCTAACAATCGGTCATATACTCAAACTTTTATGCATGTATGCCCACCGCCATCAACAGCGCACCCGGCATCAGGTGCGCTGCAGAGCCTCAGATCTATCGGACATAAGCAAAGCAATGGCATCCGGCAGACAGATGGCGCAGGGGCAACGTACAGCACAGGTCTTGAGCACACAGCACAGGCCCCATTGAGCAGTCTCCGCAGAACGTTGATGGAGGCTGCATGCATTCAGCTTTGTGACCCTCTTGCAGATGCTTGTTCTTCATGTCCGTGAATTCTTCCCCGTCTTAGAACCGGTCCAGATTGCCCTCTGCCATGAAGCTGCATCCATTCTTGTGTTGCCGTCATTCATTGGCCTGTCTTCTTCATTTCGCAGCGTTGCCCGACATTGTCAGAGCGCTGCAAGAATGCTGTTAGAACATTTGTTCTTGTTTCATGCTATGCTTCCCGCATCTTGTTGGTGCAGGCCGAAAAAGGAGGGAAGCATCCATGAGCACGGACTCGATATACGATTCTGTCTTCAAGACGATGACGCAGAAGATGCCCTTTCTCCTCATCCCGCTTGCGAACTACGCATTCGGAACAAGCTATCCCGAAGACGCGCGCATATCTCGCATGGGAGAGGAATATGAAGGCAGGATCAAGAAGCGCATCGCCGACTCTGTCTTTCGAATAGAGGAGACAGCCTTCCATATCGAATGCCAGAGCTCCTGGGATCCGCATATGGCCATGAGAATGGATAGGTATGACGGAGAGATAGCGCATGAGGAAGCAGAGGCCAAGCATGAGCACCATTTCCTGAAGCTGCCGCATTCCTGCGTTATCTTCCTGAGAGATGCACAACGTATGCAGCCTTTCCTTTCCATTGAAATCGGAGAGCCTAGCGGAGAAACCTCGGAGCATAGGACAGCGGCCATATGGGTGAAGCAGATCGATCTGGAGGAGATGCTAGAGCATAGGCTCTTCATCCTCCTCCCCTTCTGGTTCATGCGCTACGAAGGAAGTTTCGAGGCAGCAGCACACGACAGTGTGCTTGCGAAACAGCTGCTCGCAGAATGCAGAACCCTGCAGATGCGCTTTGCCGAGGCGCTGCATGCAAACGCCTCTAAGCAGTCCCCCGCAGAGGATGCAGAGGGCAGCAGCACATTTCAGAGACGCATGACGGAGCTTATAATCAAGGTATCAGACCATCTGCTGCGGGGCTATGAGCCCCTGCAGAGAGAGGTGAGGGAAGCCATGGGCGTGAAGATACTGAAGTTCGCTGACGAGCGGTATGCCGAAGAGAAGCGCGAAGCGGACGAGAAGTATGCCGAGCGCGAGCAGAAGGCCCGCGAAGAGAGCCACAAGCAGGGGCTAGAGCAGGGACTGGAGCAGGGTGCAGAGCTGGAGAGGCGTCGCCTTGCGGACAGCCTCCGCTCCCGCGGCTTCGACGAGTCCACGATCGACGAGGTGCTCTCCTTCGGCAGGAAGGACGACGGCGGAGAGGGACCGGATGTCCAGCAAGCCTGAAGCATCCAGCCTGGCGATGAGCTGGCTGTATGATGATGACATGGGACGTTGGAGACCGGAGAAGCCATGGGCGTGAAGATACTGAAGTTCGCTGACGAGCGGTATGCCGAAGAGAAGCGCGAAGCGGACGAGAAGTATGCCGAGCGCGAGCAGAAGGCCCGCGAAGAGAGCCGCAGGCAAGGCCTGGAGCAGGGCGCAGAGCTCGAGAGGAGGCGCCTTGCGGTCAGCCTCCGCTCCCGCGGCTTCGACGAGTCCACGATCGACGAGGTCCTCTCGTTCGGCAGGGAGGACAGCACCGGAAAAGGACAGGCTGTACAGCAGGCATAGCATTTCCCGCCTATAGGCAGGCACCCCCTTCTGGACTGCCATCGCTTTCTGCTATGAGCTGCACTCCCACCCATTGCTGCATAGATACATCAAAGGGAAGCTCCGGACCTTGCAATCCGGAGCTTCCCTCTTCAATGCAGCTGATTTCGAACGTTAGATGATGCCCTGGGACATCATTGCGTCAGCAACCTTCAGGAAGCCAGCAATGTTGGCGCCGAAGACCAGATCGCCCTCGTGGCCATATTCCTTGGCAGCATCCCACGCAGCCTTGTAGATGGAATCCATGATGCCATGAAGCTTGTCGTCGACCTCGTCGAAGGTCCAGGACAGGTGCTCATGGTTCTGGGACATCTCGAGGCCAGAGGTTGCGACGCCGCCAGCATTGGCAGCCTTGCCAGGAGCGAAGAAGACGCCATTCTGCTGGAGATAGAGCGTAGCATCGGTCGTCGTCGGCATGTTCGCACCCTCGACCACATAGCGGCAGCCATTCTCGGTCAGCTTGATGGCATCGTCGAGATCGAGCTCGTTCTGCGTGGCGCACGGCATTGCGATGTCGCACTTCTCGCCCCAAGGACGCTCTCCCTCATGGTAGACAGCGGAAGGACGTGCCTCGACATACTCCTTGATGCGGCCGCGGCGGACCTGCTTGATATCTACGAGGGTATCGAAGTCGATGCCATCAGGATCGTAGACATAGCCGTTGGAGTCAGAGACCGTGATGACCTTGGCACCGAGGCTCTCTGCCTTCTGGACAGCGTACTGGGCGACATTGCCGGCACCAGAGACAGCGACCGTCTTGCCCTTGATGGACTCGCCCTTCTGCTTGAGCATATTGAGCAGGAAGTAGACTGCACCATAGCCTGTAGCCTCAGGACGTGCAAGGGAGCCGCCATACGAGAGGCCCTTGCCGGTAAGGACAGACTGCCAGCTGTTCGTGATCTTCTTGTAAGCGCCGAACATGTAGCCGATCTCGCGGCCACCGGTGCCGATGTCGCCTGCCGGGACATCCGTGTCAGGACCGACGTGACGATAGAGCTCGAACATGAAGGACTGGCAGAAGCGCATGACCTCGCGGTCAGACTTGCCCTTGGGATCGAAGTCAGAGCCGCCCTTTGCACCGCCCATAGGAAGCGTCGTGAGCGAGTTCTTGAAGACCTGCTCGAAGCCCAGGAACTTCAGGATAGAGAGGTTCACGGAAGGATGCAGGCGGATGCCGCCCTTGTAGGGCCCGATGGCAGAGTTGAACTGGATGCGATAGCCGCGGTTGACCTGGACCTTGCCCTCGTCGTCCACCCAGGGAACACGGAACATGACGATACGCTCAGGCTCTACCAGGCGCTCGAGCAGTCCCTCCTTCTCATACTCGGGATGGGCATCAAGTGCCGGCTGGAGGGTGAGGAGCACCTCGCGGGCCGCCTGGATGAATTCAGGCTGGTCAGCATAGCGCGACTCGAGATCCTTTACCACACGCTCAGAGTAGTTCATGAGCTTCCTTCCTATGCAGTTCGTTACAGGGAAAGTGCAGCAGAGTCTTCAAACCGCAAAGCTCTGAAAAGCAGATAAAAATATAATTGTTTGATAATAAGCATTTGAAATGGTGTGTATTTGGTAACGTCAGCTTCCATGTTTCGTAACATTCCGTTCACCTTGCAAAACTTTTGCAGGAATACCTGCCCGTTCGTGTAATTACAGGTAATTCGCCGGAAACAAGGCATGTTAGGTACATAAGATGGCTATGGTTTTCATCAAACAGTCACTCCAGGGGAGGCGCGATGCCAAAGCTTTCAACGAAGGTGCTGGTCCCGATTCTTGCCGCTGCATGCGCAGTTTCTGTCAGCGCCTGCAAGGCACAGACGACCAGCGAACAGGAAGCAGACCAGACCACCACGACCAGCGAATCGACTGAACAGACCACTCGTCGCGTCGGCAAGGTAGGCGTCGGCTATGTGACCGTTCCTTCCGACTGGATTTCCCTTGCCACGAAGAGCGGCTCGGGCGACATCGAGTTCTGCGATATCACGGCCACCAAAATCATCACGATGAAGGTCATGGACTCGACCGACGTCGATATCGTGAACTCCAAGAATGCCGAGAAGTCAGCCGCGACCTCGACCACGACAGGCTCCACGACGACCGAGAATGCCACGTCTGGCACTACGACGCAGAACGGCACCTCCGAGAGCTCCTCCACTGCCAAGACAGAGGAGAGCAGCAATTCCTCCGCGAACAGCGGCACTTCCTCGTCAGGAACGAATTCCTCTTCGACCAGCACCACAGAAAAGTCCTCGACCTCGTCTTCGAGCACGGAGAGCGAGACCGTGACGATCGACGATGCTATCAAGGCCATCATCTATCACGCGAAGGAATACGACGTGACGGATGACAACATCCAGCAGGAGCAGACGACGCTTGCCAACCGCGAGGCCACGAAGCTTACGATCACCTACGGCGATGGCACAAGGGTCATCTGCTGGATGCTCACCGATGACTCCGGCAATGTCCGCTATGTCGCAGCCGAAGCTCCGTCCGAGTCTGTGGACGAAGTTGCAGCAATTGTCGAGAGCACCTACTCCTTCTAGTTTTTCGTTGCCATCCGGCGCCCGCTCACGTATACTAAACAACGCACTTCGGGGCGTAGCGCAGCTTGGTAGCGCATCTGCTTTGGGAGCAGAGGGTCGCTGGTTCGAATCCAGTCGCCCCGACCACGAAATGCGGCGGTAGTTCAATTGGTAGAGCGTCAGCCTTCCAAGCTGATTGTTGCGGGTTCGAGTCCCGTCCGCCGCTCCATGAGAGACCAGCAGGCCACAGCACACGCTGTGGCCTGCTTCTTTATTGCTCTGTGACCCCTCGACAGATGATGCAGCGAGAATTCCCTTTGATTTGCCATCCGCCATGCAGACTGCCCTTTACGCATCACCGAGCCAGCGAGTTCGATGCCTGACTCCCCTCTCCCACGCTGTCGATCTGTCAGCATCTGTCCTCTCCTTATGCATGGAGCAGGACAAAACACCAGCACTGAGCTGAAAGACTTGCATAGCCATGCACCTTTATCCCAGAATATGCCCACTGGCCGATTGATAGCACCGTACATGCAATTGACACCTTGACGGTCTATACCAGCTGGTATGTATGGAAGTGGTATCAGGAGAAAGGGGCAGCACAGATGGACGCACCTATTCGCTGGGGCATCTTGGGCTGCGGCAGGATTGCCAGACGCTTCTATGCAAGCCTCAAAGGCTCTGAGCATGGACTGGCCTATGCAGTCGCTGGAAGGAATTCGGACAAGGCAGAAGCCTTTGCCAATGAATGCCCGGTCGCTGTGGTCTATGACAGCCTGGATGCCCTTCTCGAGGATCCGAACGTCGAAGCGATCTATATCGCTCTCCCCCATGCCCTGCATGCCGACTGGTCCATCAAGGCACTCCGTGCCGGCAAGGCCGTGCTCTGCGAGAAGCCTGCCGTGCTTACAGCCCAGGAGATGCATGGTGTCATCGCTTGTGCCCACAGCACGAACAGGCTCTACATGGAGGCCATGAAGACCCGCTTCGTGCCGCTCCATGCCCGCCTCATGAAGCTCCTCGATGAAGGTGACCTTGGACGGATCCAGTTCGTCGAAGCATCGCAGTGCTACCTGTTCCCCGACGATATCACAGGCTATTTCATCGACCCGGTCCAGGGTGGCTGCCTTTACGACGAAGGCATCTACTGCGTAAGCTGGCTCGATGAGCTACTTCCCGGCAAGGTACAAATCGACCGCACGAATGCCCTGTTCCTGCGCGGTGTGGACTGGTACGACAATGTCCAGCTGAGCATAGGCTCGGTTCCGGTGCAGCTTGAGGTTGCAGCAGACCGTGGTCCCAAGAGCACGCTCCACATCGAGTGCGAGTGGGGCTCTGTCGATGTGCCTACGCTTCACAGACCCCAGACGGCCACGATCCATCGCTTCGGCCAGCCTGACCAGACGCTGAGCGCTCCCTATGCGCGCGACGACTTTTCAGGACAGATCGAGCATTTCCAGGATCTTCTCCTTGCCGGCAAGCATGAGAGCTCCATCATGCCGCTTGCAGCATCTCTTCGCTGCGCCGAGATCATCGACGCAATACGTGCCTCCTGGCAGCGCTGAGCCATGCAACAGACACTAGGACATACGCTCCTCATTGCCAATCCGGTATCCAGAAGCGGCATGGGCAAGGCTGGTGCCACAGCTATCGAGCGCAGGCTCAAGGAGCTGCCTGAGCAAGTCCCCACCTTCGATGTCTATCTGACAGCTGGCCCAGGCGATGCTGTGCATGTCGCTGCCAATGCGCAGGGCTACGATACTGTGCTCGTCCTCGGCGGAGACGGCGTCATCCACGAGGCAGCCAACGGCCTCATACAGATACCGAAGGCATCCCGCCCCACATTGGGGCCCATCCCCTTGGGCTCTGGCAATGATTATGCAAGGACACTCCATATCGCGAGAAACAAGCCCGAGAAAGCTCTGGAAGAGCTTCTGGACGGCAGAAAGATTGCAGCCGACCTCGGGCTCGTGAACGGCGTCTACTTTGTCCAGACGCTCTCCTTCGGCCTTGATGCTGCTATCGCCCTCGATACGATGAGCCACCGCTCGACAGGCCGTGGCGCCCATCTCTTTGCGGACTCCGGCTTCAAGATCTTCTCCTCTGCCAAGCAGGGCTATGCCTTCAAGGCAGAGATTGACGGTGTCCCGGCTGCGGGCAACGAAGCCGTCTTCGCCGTGCAGGTAGGTCCTACCTACGGCGGAGGATTCAGGGTATGCCCCAAGGCAGTGGTCGACGATGGGAAGCTTGATGTCTGCTATTCAAAGACGCTTCCTGCCGTGCCGGTGACCTTGGGCATCTTCTGCCTCGCCCGCTTCGGCCTCCATACGCACTCAAAGCATCTCTTCTTCGCCCAGCCGAAGCACATCACGATCGACTTCGAGAGCGCTCCTCCCTGCCAGGTAGATGGAGAGAGGCTCGAAGGCACCCACTTCGATATCTCGATCTGCCCAGGAGCCCTTGAAGTGCTCATCCCTTAGCGTCGCAGCCACCATATCCAAAGAAGAAGGGCGCCCATCGCTGGGCGCCCTTCCTTATTCCCTATGAGTCGCTGACTACTTGACAGCAGCCTGGAGCATGGCGCGAACCTCATTGGAGGTCTCGAGCTTCATGACCTTCTCAGTCAGAGCGTCAGCCTCTTCCTTCGTCCACTCGGAGATGATCTTGCGGGTGCGGAGGACAGAGCCAGCGGAGACGGAGAACTCGTTCAGGCCGAAGGACAGGAGCACCGGCACCATCAGAGGATCGGCTGCGACCTCGCCGCACATGCCGACCATGATGCCAGCCTTGTTGCCCTCTTCGATGATGCGCTTGAGGGAGCGCAGCACCGACGGCTGATAGACGTTGTAGAGATAGGCGACACGGTCGTTGCCGCGGTCTGCGCACATCGTGTAGCCGATGAGGTCGTTCGTGCCGATGGAGAAGAAGTCGCACTCCTTGGCAAGGAGGTCAGCGATGAGGGAAGCAGACGGCGTCTCGATCATGGTGCCGACCTGGATGTCCTTGTTGTAGGAGATGCCCTCGGCGTCGAGCTCCTTCTTGCAGACCTCGATGAGTGCCTTTGCCTGACGGACCTCGTCGAGCGTCGTGACGAGCGGCAGCATGATCTTGATGTCGCCGAAAGCAGAAGCACGGAGAAGAGCCCTGAGCTGGACCTTGTACTGCTCCGGGTTGTACAGGCAGTAGCGGACAGCACGGAAGCCCATGAACGGGTTTTCTTCCTTCTGCATGTTGAGATACGGAATCTCCTTGTCGCCACCCACATCGAGCGTACGGATGATGACCTGCTTGCCCTTCATGGCAAGGGCGACCTTCTGGTAGGCCTGGAACTGCTCCTCCTCGGAAGGAAGCTCCTGAGCATCCATGAACAGGAACTCGGAGCGGAAGAGGCCGATGCCCTCTGCGTCATGCTCGATAGCAGATGCAGCGTCAGACGGGTTGCCGATGTTGGCAACGAGCATCACAGACTCGCCGTCAGCGGTGACCGTCGGCTTGCCGCGAAAGGCCTCGAGTGCCTGCTTCTCCTCTGCAAGCTTCTTTGCCGTTGCACGGAAGCCCTCGAGCTCGTCAGCAGAAGGATCGACGTAGACAACGCCCTTGTTGCCATCGACGACGCACATATCGCCGGTCTTGATGTTCGTCGTTGCATCTGGCACGGAGAGGACAGCAGGAATCTCGAGCTGGCGTGCAATGATGGCAGAGTGGGACGTACGGCCACCGGTCTCGGTGACGATGCCGACGATGTTCTTCTTGTCGATGTCAGCCGTCATGGAAGGCGTGAGCTCGTGCACGACGACGACAGAGTTCTCGGGAAGGACAGCCAGATTCACAAGCTCCTTGCCGAGGAGGTCAGCCAGAAGGCCGGTCCTGACGTCGGCAACGTCAGCTGCACGCTCACGGAAGAGCTCGTCCTCCATGTTTGCGAACATGTTGTAGTACATGTCATAGGCATTCTGCACAGCCTGCTCAGCACACATGCCATCGTCGATGGAGCTGTTGACCATATCGACGATGCCCTCATCCTCGGCGAACTCGATGTGGGCCTGCATGATTGCAGCCGTCTCCTCGCCGACGGTCTCCTTCATGCGATCGATCTGAGCCTGCGTCTGGGCAACGAATTTGTCGCGGGCTGCGACGTAGCGCTGCTTCTCGGCGCCAGCGTCCTCAGGGCTATGCGGCGTGAAAGAAAGATCGGGCTCCACAGCAACGCGTGCAACGCCGATACCGATGCCCTCAGATGCGTTAACTCCCTCGTACATGTTTCCTCCATTCGGAAGCAGCGGGCATCCGCCCGCTGCAACTCCCCCATAGCGTCACCCCGAAGGGTGCAAGACAAGAGCTGCGGTGTCCCCACACCGCAGCTCGCAATCTCCGGAATTAGGCTTCGCCGTCGGCGACCATCTTGTCCAGGCGGGCAACGATGCGGTCGATAGTGGAGCGCTTTGCAATGCCCTTGCTTGCTGCCGTTGCAGTGCCGCAGGCGCTGGAGAACAGCAGAGCACGGTCATAGTCGTGCGTCTTGTCATACGTGGCCAGGAAGCCTGCGACCATGGAGTCGCCAGCACCGGTGGCGTTGACAAGCTTGATCTTTGCGCAAGGAGCGACATGCTCCTCGCCATTCTCATCCACGAGGGCTGCACCGTGGCTGCCGCAGGAGACGAGGACGTTCTGTGCGCCCATCTCATGAAGCTTGTGAGCAAGCGGCATGACCTCAGCAGGAGTCTCAGGAAGCGGCTTCATGCCAAAGATGCGGCCAACCTCATGGTTGTTCGGCTTGATGAGGAAGGGCTTCGACTTCAGTGCGTTCGTGAGAAGCTCACCCGGAGCATCGACGACAAAGCGGATGCCACGGCCGGCCAGACGCTCCATGATGATCATGTACATGTCACGCGGCAGAGATGCCGGAATCGAGCCGGTAAGGACGATCGTGTCGCCCTCGCCGAGGTAGTCGATGCGGTCAAGCAGCTCGTCGACCTTGGACTGCGGAATCTTCGGACCCATGCCATTGACCATGGTCATGACAATGCCATTGAGCTTGACGTTGATGCGCGTGTTGCCCTTGTCCAGGCGGACAAAGTTGCAGCTGACGCCCTTCTCCTGAAGCCTCTTGATCAGGTAGTCGCCCGTAAAGCCGGCAGCAATGCCGAGAGCGACGTTGGGGGTATCGAGCTCATTGAGCAGGCAGCAGATGTTGATGCCATTGCCGCCTACATGAATCTCCTCCTGCTTGGACCTATTAGTGAAGCCCATGTCGAGAGACAGAGGGTACATCACATAGTCGATTGCAGGATTGAGGGTAACGGTATAAATCACCACAGGCTCCTTTCACCTGAATGCCATCACGAAATGCAGACGGCTTCCCCCAAGGCCGCCTGCCTGCTCTTCAGAGAAGAACTACTTGACCGCGTCTGCAATCACGGAAGCGATGGCTGCAGGATCGTCGGACTCTGCGATGCGCTTGCGAGCGTCCTCATGCATGAGCATGCTGGAGACCTTGGCAAGGACGAGAAGGTGCGTAGTGCCAGCCTCTGCACCCGGCATAAGAAGGCCGATAGCAGTGGTCACAGGGACATCATCCGTGGACTTCCATGCGACGTCGCCAGCAAGCTTAGCAACGAGAATGCCAGGGTGCTTGATTGCATCGTCCTTTGCATGCGGGATAGCAAAGCCGTCAGCCATACCGGTGGAGCCGAGCTCCTCACGATGCTTGAAGGATGCGAGAACGGCATCCTTGTCGTCAGCATAACCGAGCTCAACAGCCTTGCCAGACAGGAACTCGAGCACGTCGTCGACGCTCTTGGCTTCGACATTCAGGAAAACGTTGGTGGATGCGATCATGTCACTCATTTTAGATTCCTTTCCCAAAATCTCATGAGCTGCTTGCCGGTATCCCTGAGGAATTACCTTTGGTTCTAAGGATACAACATCCTGAGTCACCGATAGGCAAATGCATCAAGTCTTTGAGTGCTATGCCGTAAAATCATCTAACGAAGTCGGCGATATTTCTAAACTCTCGACACCACCACGTTTCATATATTTGATTTGTGAAGACAAAGGTAATTTTACCGTTAAAGCCCTATCCAATTCATAACGTCCGGCAAGCGTAGCCGGTCTGGGCCTCGACGGAAATTGAAGATGAATACTTTGATAGCTTGCGTTTGATGCTCTATCATATGAAGTCCGCGCCCTTAGCCCAGCTGGATAGAGCAGGGGACTTCTAATCCCAAGGTCATGCGTTCGAGTCGCATAGGGCGCACCAGAGATGACAAGAGCCGGGAGGTCTGCCCTCTCGGCTCTTCTTCTGTCTCTATCGCTCGCCCAGCGCCAGAGCTTGCGCGGCGATAATTGTCTTGCTGTCTTGGATGAGACCTGCTCTCACTCCGGCAAGGATATCCTCAAGCGGAAGCCAAACGACGCCCACGAATTCGCCTTCATCGGGGTGCGCTTCTGATTGATGCAGTCCACGAGCAAGGAAGACTCTCGTTGCTTCATTGGTGAAGCCTATCGATCCCGCAGACACAGCAAGCGGCACAAGTTCGTCAGCTACAAGGCCTGTCTCTTCAGTAAGCTCACGGGCTGCGCAGACAACGGGTTCCTCCCCCATCTCGAGCTTCCCAGCGGGTATCTCGAGCGTCATGCGTCCAAGAGCAACCCGATACTGACGTACGAGGCAAAGCTTGCCCTCATGAAATGCAGCCACACCACACCCGCCATGGTGCCATGCAATTTCACGCGTGGCGAAAGAGCCGTCAGGGAGCTTAACTTTGAGGACATCAGCCGAGAAGATGCAGCCTTTCCACTGGACCTCGTCATCGACTGTCTCCTCGTAGAGAGCAGGATCAAGCTCCAGATAGCGCTTGATGGTCTCAAGGTTTCCTGCACGAAGATCCATAGCGAGAAGGTCCTCTCTATACGAAAAGAGCCAGGCAAAACCTGGCTCGTAATTTCTGGTGCGCCGTCAGGGATTCGAACCCTGGACCTTGGGATTAAGAGTCCCCTGCTCTGGCCAGCTGAGCTAACGGCGCAAATATATGTCGCTGCAAAGAGGAAATGGTGCGCCGTCAGGGATTCGAACCCTGGACCTTGGGATTAAGAGTCCCCTGCTCTGGCCAGCTGAGCTAACGGCGCCTAGTATCATGCGAATGGGGTGGGTGAAGGGTCTCGAACCCTCGACCTACGGAGCCACGGTCCGTCGCTCTACCAACTGAGCTACACCCACCATCTCGTTCGTATGCCCTCTCAGGCAGCTCGTTAATTATTGAGCAGTAGACAGACCAATGCAAGCAAAATTTTATTTTTCTCTGCACGCTCCCTTTGTTGTGAACATTACGTGAACTTATAACACACAGCGAATCTAGCGAACAATACGAAACATCCCCAGAATCGCCTCCAAGCTTGCAGGGAACATTATTATCCCGGCATAAAGGCAATTCCGCATAGTAACTATCCCCGCGCTTGTGGGGAACAACGAAGTTGGCTGCTTTGATAACGTTCTAGCAGGCCATCCCCGCATCCGTAGGGAGCGCTGACGATACCTTCGTGAAGCGCTACTACCCCAGGAATCACTTCTGCGTTAACAGGGATCATCTTGATGCGACTGCTTGCCAGCGCGGTTGGATGGGATTATCCCAGCATTCACGGGGAGCACTGTACTACTTATCAGCACTATCATCTGTCACTAGGATCATCCCCGCTCGTGCGGGGAGCACATGGCTGCAGGATCGTCGGACTCTGCAATCTTCGGATCATCCCCGCTCGTGCGGGGAGCACCTTCCAGTTCTCCCCAGCATCCACGCAAGCCGAGGATCATCCCCGCTCGTGCGGGGAGCACTGCATTCGTTAATCGTTGCTTCTGGATGTTGTAGGATCATCCCCGCTCGTGCGGGGAGCACACGAAGGTAAACCCAGAGGCTCATGTGCAATGGGGATCATCCCCGCTCGTGCGGGGAGCACGCACAAAGACGCTCGGGGACTGGGCCGACCGCAGGATCATCCCCGCTCGTGCGGGGAGCACGCTGCGTCCATATATGCCTTGTCGAGATCGAGGGGATCATCCTCGCTCGTGCGGGGAGCACTCTCTCGTGAGGTTGCCGCTGAGGAAGCTCTTGGGATCATCCCCGCTCGTGCGGGGAGCACCTTTATGGACTTCAAGCGGGAATCCCGGTTCTGGGATCATCCCCGCTCGTGCGGGGAGCACCTCGAGTATGTGGAGCCCATCCAGCCCTGCCAGGGATCATCCCCGCTCGTGCGGGGAGCACCTCGGCGGCACGTGGACGCGCCTCGAAGGCAGGGGATCATCCCCGCTCGTGCGGGGAGCACATATCCTCTATGGCCGGGACCATGGAAGACGGAGGATCATCCCCGCTCGTGCGGGGAGCACTCCCCTGTCCTTGAATCGCACGCAGCCGACCTGGGATCATCCCCGCTCGTGCGGGGAGCACTGCGGCTTCAAATATGCGGCAGAGTCGGTCTGGGGATCATCCCCGCTCGTGCGGGGAGCACGTATATCTCGTCGCTAATCTTCGCCATTGCTAGGGATCATCCCCGCTCGTGCGGGGAGCACAACGCGGGACCCTCGTTGTCACACGCGCACGCGGAATCATCCCCGCTCGTGCGGGGAGCACCTTTGTGCTGACGCTCGAAACGATGCAGTTGTGGGATCATCCCCGCTCGTGCGGGGAGCACCACCTGGCATCCTTCCTCTGCAAGCGCCGCCCATGGATCATCCCCGCTCGTGCGGGGAGCACTCTGGGCGCGCAATGGGCGCGAGCACAGCCCGAGGATCATCCCCGCTCGTGCGGGGAGCACGCTCCATTGATAACTTCATCGGCAATCTCTTCGGGATCATCCCCGCTCGTGCGGGGAGCACTACGGATGCGCATGGCGCGTGCTTGATGCTCAGGGATCATCCCCGCTCGTGCGGGGAGCACCCCAATACGGGGGGGTGGGTATCTGACCTACTGGGATCATCCCCGCTCGTGCGGGGAGCACCCGCAGAAGGGACACGGCAGAAGCTCTTCTCTAGGATCATCCCCGCTCGTGCGGGGAGCACTACGACGCGAAGCTGGAAGGTCTCTACCAGCAGGGATCATCCCCGCTCGCGCGGGGAGCACTGCCTTTTAGCAGGTTCTTCTTGGCTCCTAGGGGGATCATTCCCGCTCGTGCGGGGAGCACCTTGTGGACGTACATGTTCTTGTTCGTGTCGTAGGATCATCCCCGCTCGTGCGGGGAGCACCCAGTCATGTCCTTATGCCACACGCCAAGCTCGGGATCATCCCCGCTCGTGCGGGGAGCACTCCCATATCTCGTATGTCCCGCCGTGAACGGGGGGATCATCCCCGCTCGTGCGGGGAGCACTCGGCCACGCATATGGGCTGCTCGTGCGAGGCAGGATCATCCCCGCTCGTGCGGGGAGCACCTTCCCTAGGATGCTGCTCATTGCTCCCCATCGGGATCATCCCCGCTCGTGCGGGGAGCACTGATACGACCTCGCCCTGTCCGATTGGCTCCCTGGATCATCCCCGCTCGTGCGGGGAGCACAGCGTTGCTTACGCGCAATCCGCACCCGACGCAGGATCATCCCCGCTCGCGCGGGGAGCACTCTGCTATGTCTTCCGTGGTCTCGCCAGCCACGGGATCATCCCCGCTCGTGCGGGGAGCACTGATATCGACAGTGTCCTCGATCTTCGGAGGCGGGATCATCCCCGCTCGTGCGGGGAGCACCAACTTTCCGACACGCGAGGTGCAGAGTGCAAAGGATCATCCCCGCTCGTGCGGGGAGCACCTCGAGTTCACGTATCCGACGTTGTTCGAGTTGGGATCATCCCCGCTCGTGCGGGGAGCACTACACGGCGACCGTATGCGGAAACACGGAGACAGGATCATCCCCGCTCGTGCGGGGAGCACGCATCGGTGTCGTTGGCGTCCCACTGCCGGACGGGATCATCCCCGCTCGTGCGGGGAGCACCCTACGTGCGCCTTCCGTCTCCCGACGACTCAAGGATCATCCCCGCTCGTGCGGGGAGCACCACCTCAGCGCCGACTCGTAGCCTGCGAGCGTGGGATCATCCCCGCTCGTGCGGGGAGCACATATTGTGGGAGTGCACCGAGTGCGGCCATGAGGGATCATCCCCGCTCGTGCGGGGAGCACCGAGATAGTGCATGAGCGCGGGACAGCGCCCGAGGATCATCCCCGCTCGTGCGGGGAGCACCGACCAAGGATCTCTGTGCCATTGCCGACCTTAGGATCATCCCCGCTCGTGCGGGGAGCACTGACTGCATCCTCGGAAAGTACACCGAACTTGAGGGATCATCCCCGCTCGTGCGGGGAGCACATCCTCTGGGAGTGCACGGAATGTGGCCATGAGGGATCATCCCCGCTCGTGCGGGGAGCACGATGAAGCTGCCTCCGTCCGTCTCCTCCTCGTAGGATCATCCCCGCTCGTGCGGGGAGCACCCATGGGACACCGGGATACCAGAGACCATGGCAGGATCATCCCCGCTCGTGCGGGGAGCACAGCTATATCCAGATTGCGAGTACCGACGGGTGTGGATCATCCCCGCTCGTGCGGGGAGCACAGCGAAGGGCAGACAAGGAGTCCATGCCGGTTGGGATCATCCCCGCTCGTGCGGGGAGCACCGGGCATGAGCGTCAGATGGTGCCAGTGCGCCGGGATCATCCCCGCTCGTGCGGGGAGCACAAAAGACGGTGGCCCTTTTCATCGTTCCCGCAAGGATCATCCCCGCTCGTGCGGGGAGCACTTTCCCTTCTTCAGTGCGTTGAGGGTTGCGATGGGATCATCCCCGCTCGTGCGGGGAGCACGCGAACAGCGGCGCGGACCCCTCGCTGGACTGGGGATCATCCCCGCTCGTGCGGGGAGCACTGTGTGCGATAAGTTGTGCGTATTGGTGATTGAGGATCATCCCCGCTCGTGCGGGGAGCACTCTGCCACCTCGATCCTTTCGAGCTCGTGCGGGGGATCATCCCCGCTCGTGCGGGGAGCACGCTTCGGCATCGGGCGCTTTTCTTTTGCCGTCGGGATCATCCCCGCTCGTGCGGGGAGCACGAGCTGGGGGATATCATGGATTCGGATACGGCAGGATCATCCCCGCTCGTGCGGGGAGCACTACTGCCTGATTGCGCACGCATAGGTTTCCTCGGGATCATCCCCGCTCGTGCGGGGAGCACCGCTTGCAGTACTCCCAGTTCCTATGATCCATGGGATCATCCCCGCTCGTGCGGGGAGCACTGGAGGTAGGATGTGGCAAAGCTGTGGCGCTGGGGATCATCCCCGCTCGTGCGGGGAGCACCCAGCGACTCCGTTGCGCGAGAAGGCGATGCCGGGATCATCCCCGCTCGTGCGGGGAGCACCACCTTCCGCCCCCGCCGCCCATGCCGATGACGGGATCATCCCCGCTCGTGCGGGGAGCACAATCCAATGCGGGCATCATGGGTGCTGAGGGAGGGATCATCCCCGCTCGTGCGGGGAGCACTAGCCCTGCGAGACACCTCCCACCGAGCACGTGGGATCATCCCCGCTCGTGCGGGGAGCACATCTCAAGGCGGAGCTGGACGCGCTCCGCAGGGGGATCATCCCCGCTCGTGCGGGGAGCACTGATGCTCCCGACCTTCGTGCCGTCAATTGTCGGGATCATCCCCGCTCGTGCGGGGAGCACCGGTAGCAGTCCTCGATGCTGAGGTTCCCTGCGGGATCATCCCCGCTCGTGCGGGGAGCACCAGATGGAAGAAGAAAAGAGGACGCTCGCAGAGGGATCATCCCCGCTCGTGCGGGGAGCACGAACAAGGACGGTGAGGGCAGATGGACAACCTAGGATCATCCCCGCTCGTGCGGGGAGCACAAGGGCGGCGAGATATGATGCAAGGGCTGGTAAGGATCATCCCCGCTCGTGCGGGGAGCACTTCTAGCCATTGAGAGGTGTGCATGACTGTCTAGGATCATCCCCGCTCGTGCGGGGAGCACTCCCTATACGGGGGGTGGGTATCTGACCTGCTGGGATCATCCCCGCTCGTGCGGGGAGCACTTCAATCCGTCCGGAAGGCTCCCGATAGTCACAGGATCATCCCCGCTCGTGCGGGGAGCACTCGGGGGTCTCTACGACGCTGTACAGGCCAGGGGGATCATCCCCGCTCGTGCGGGGAGCACCCGCCAACCGCCAACGAGCTGTTGACGTAACCGGGATCATCCCCGCTCGTGCGGGGAGCACGGGTCTATGAGGTCGGCGAGATATCTCATGCCGGGATCATCCCCGCTCGTGCGGGGAGCACGGTCCCTCATTCGAGCTTGTGGATGGGGACACGGGATCATCCCCGCTCGTGCGGGGAGCACCCCGCAGAGCACTGTAAGCAATGCGATTCAGGGAGATCATCCCCGCTCGTGCGGGGAGCACCCAGCCGAGCGGACCTCCATGACCCCGTTGCCGGGATCATCCCCGCTCGTGCGGGGAGCACCAGCAAGCGTCACGGCTCCTGCTCCTACACCAGGGATCATCCCCGCTCGTGCGGGGAGCACGCAAAGGACGGCTCGCTCCATGTCAGGAGCGAAGGATCATCCCCGCTCGTGCGGGGAGCACCCAGCAATCGTGGCGGTCTTGCCACCAGCCGAAGGATCATCCCCGCTCGTGCGGGGAGCACAGAGAAGCCCCGGCCCATATCGGGTCGGGGCTGGGATCATCCCCGCTCGTGCGGGGAGCACTGTGTAGAAAACCCGAATCCGGCAGAGTGGATGGGATCATCCCCGCTCGTGCGGGGAGCACCCTCCTAATCGGTTCCGCCGAGACGCTCGTCGAGGATCATCCCCGCTCGTGCGGGGAGCACGTACGTGTGCGGAGGCCATCGTACGGCATGGGAGGATCATCCCCGCTCGTGCGGGGAGCACGAACATCCGGGGATGGAAATGGCTCCCGGATGGGGATCATCCCCGCTCGTGCGGGGAGCACTCGTCTGCGTGCTCGATGCCGATGGAGCGCTCGGGATCATCCCCGCTCGTGCGGGGAGCACTTCCTTGCGAATCAGCATCCTGCTATCTGCTCCGGATCATCCCCGCTCGTGCGGGGAGCACTCATCTGCATGCTCGATGCCGATAGAGCGCTGGGGATCATCCCCGCTCGTGCGGGGAGCACTCCTTGCTCCATGACCGCGGAAGGGAGGTGCCAGGATCATCCCCGCTCGTGCGGGGAGCACTCCTCGATGCCCTTCTTCGTGTCGATGCTGATGGGATCATCCCCGCTCGTGCGGGGAGCACGTCCCGCGTGATCAGCTCGTACAGCGTGGACCAGGATCATCCCCGCTCGTGCGGGGAGCACCCGGCACGTCCGTCAAGATCTCGTCGAAGGAGGGGATCATCCCCGCTCGTGCGGGGAGCACTAGTGAGCGGGACGGACTGGTGGGAGCCGCCGGGGATCATCCCCGCTCGTGCGGGGAGCACCGACCGTCGACTGGCCGTCTGAGTACCGGACAGGGATCATCCCCGCTCGTGCGGGGAGCACGACGGACGCGGCAGGGCGGCGCAGACGGTGGAGGGATCATCCCCGCTCGTGCGGGGAGCACATCCACCTGAGCCGAGGACATCATACGCGACCGGGATCATCCCCGCTCGTGCGGGGAGCACTTAGCAGGGAAAGGAGTCGAATTTTGGATGGCAGGATCATCCCCGCTCGTGCGGGGAGCACTTATATGGCAGGTGGCAACGCTCATCGACAGAGGGATCATCCCCGCTCGTGCGGGGAGCACTCTTCCTTCATCGCTTTTGCTTCGGCAATGAGGGGATCATCCCCGCTCGTGCGGGGAGCACCTCTGCGCAACATCACGCAGAACCTCCGGGAGGGGATCATCCCCGCTCGTGCGGGGAGCACTCAAGACCGCCAGCGAGATTGTCGGCTCGCGAAGGATCATCCCCGCTCGTGCGGGGAGCACTTCACAATGGCAAGTTTCGGAGGAGCGGTCAAGGGATCATCCCCGCTCGTGCGGGGAGCACTGTGCGGTTGGCGCTATCGGTGGTCTTGTTGTAGGATCATCCCCGCTCGTGCGGGGAGCACGAATCAAGCTCGCTGATTTCACTCGAAGTCTTGGGATCATCCCCGCTCGTGCGGGGAGCACTGGAGACGATTCACTTCTCGGGTACGTCACCTAGGATCATCCCCGCTCGTGCGGGGAGCACGATTGCCATCAGCGGGTCATATCCAGAGTCGCGGGATCATCCCCGCTCGTGCGGGGAGCACTCGTCAGCGACGCCGAGCGTGACCTTCGCGGAGGGATCATCCCCGCTCGTGCGGGGAGCACTCAAGACCGCCAGCGAGATTGTCGGCTCGCGAAGGATCATCCCCGCTCGTGCGGGGAGCACCATCCGCATTCGACGAGCGGGTTCCTGCTCATGGGATCATCCCCGCTCGTGCGGGGAGCACTCATGATCCGTCATCTCGTAGTCCCCGCACCGGGGATCATCCCCGCTCGTGCGGGGAGCACAGCGTCTGCAAGCTGATGTTCTCGGCGCTGCGGGGATCATCCCCGCTCGTGCGGGGAGCACTGTAAATGTCTTGCTCATGGACTACCAGCCCCAGGATCATCCCCGCTCGTGCGGGGAGCACCAGCTCCGTTGCGCTCTTCCAGCTCAGACTGGAGGATCATCCCCGCTCGTGCGGGGAGCACACTTAAGAACCTGCGTAATTCTAGCATGACTCAGTCATTTCTATTCAATTATCAAGGAACGTCCTGGCAATCTGATTAGTGTCTTATCTTTACCACTAGCCAGCTTCCCTCAATGTCTTCGTGCCATATGGTATTTACTTGCATTGCTCCAAGCTTTTGGAGGTGCGCCAAACATTGGAGCATCTTCTGTTCCGGATGGTTTTCTGATGAGCTCAACTCCTTCCACATCCACTGGTTCCCAGTCAGGCTGAAATGTCTCAAACGCGAGATGCTGCTCGTTGCTTGCTGAGTACGCCATAATTGCCCGACCGTTTCTCACCATGCTAATTACACGGTCCCACAAGGCCACTCTCACACGTGCCGAAACGTCACCTACGAATACGCCAGGAGATATCTCGAGCAGCCACCGTGTCAGATCCCCTCTTAGACCGACCGGACAAGCAGTAAGAGCAATAACGATCATCTGTCATCGCCTTCTGATCCATCAGCAGAATATGCCGCATAGGATTTGCCAGCAGGCACTTCGCCTGTCTTTTCATCCCACAAACCAAGATGATTGGATGATGGATCGATATCCCCTGCCTTGCCGTCAGCATCGCCGGCGAGCAGAAGCCCCTTTATGTCGTGCACCATCCTCGACAGGATGCTCAGGTCATAGATTTCATCGCGCATGTTGCGCCTCGTTTCGGCTCCAATATCGTCTGGATGCTCTGCGGCAGTCTTGAAGGCAACAGGAATAGATATTTCAGCCTTGTACAAATCCGCAATGTCATAGACAAATGATTTCTCATGGCCTGTATGCACAAAGCCAAGCCCCGGAGAGCATCCCAGCGCCACTATGGCCGAATACGCAAGTGCATACAGACAGACATGCGCCGCAGAAAGAGCCTTGTTGATCTCTGTCGCATCGTCGAAATCGACTGGATTATAGGTGCGCTGGTCCCATGCCACGCCAGTTTCCTGAGACCATTTCTTGTACACTCGTCTGACTCGTACGCCTTCTCGCCCTCTCAGCTGCGCCATAGTCAGCTTGCTGACGTCCTCGCCAGCAAAGCGCATGGAGTACATCTTTCGTGCCACAGCAAGTCTGGTTCGAGTATTCGAAACAAGCTTTGCCTGCTGCTGCAGAAGAGCGCTCGAATGAGTCAGAGGCTGTCCGAAGGCATACATCCGGATGCCTCGTTCACCGACCCATACCACTGACACGCCGCTCTCCCCTATGAGCTTCATAGCATCATGCGTGATATCTGTGCCCGGCCCCAGCATGAGGACGCTGAGAATGGCTGAGGGCACATATGTCGTACCCTGGTCATTTCGTACGGTAATGGCATTGTCTGCTCGGTTGATCTTGCAATGCTCGAAATACAGAAACGAGATGCGATCCTCGACTCTTGCAAGGTCCGCAATATCAGGAGGAGGAGCACCTCTTTTCGCCGACGACCTCGATCCTGCGTTCTCGTCAGACATAGGCGCTCCTCCTGTCTTTCAATATGTTTCAGTCGCTCAGTGCAATGGCGCTATTGTCATCAGGCCACATCCAAATCCCTTGGCCCTGCCAATGCCGCAGCACAGAGACTTGCGGAACAGCTCCGAATCCCTCACTATCAGCACTCCATCAAATACCGCTGTATTGATTGTGACCTTGCCGTCACGATGCTTGTAGCGCTCGATGCTTCGATGGGTAACAGTGATGATTCGATTCCCATCGCTGTCTGTTGCAATTTCGAAGCCATGCTTCTCGCAGCGGTCCATCAGCCAGGTCAGCTGCTGCTCGACTGTCACATGGCCTTGGATGGTGCCGACCACTTTGTCGTTGGGCCTTCTTCCCTGATTCTGCATGACCTTTCTCGCAGGGTTTGCCTTGAGACGGAACTGCCATACCTGTCCTGCAGCAAGGGAATCAAGCACAGGAGAGTAGTCCTTCGTCTCCCAGCCTGTCGTAGAAGGCCAGCCAGCCTGTTCGACTATATGCGTAAAGTCTGGCTTAGAGGGACTCACGACATAGAGCCATACACCATCCTTCGCGTTCTTCGTAGAATCGATTCTCCAAAGAATGCGACCTGAGTCATCGCTGCGAAGCGCATTCGGCGGGAAAGCCTGTTCGATGGCGGCGTGCATCTTGTATGGCGAATTCACAAGCTGTACGGCCTGCATGCGAGCGATATTCAGCTGCATACGTGAGATATACACGTTGGCACCTCCTCTCAGAAGAAGCTCATTGGATCATGGCTGCCGTGAAACTCAATAGGCTGCTTGTCTGTTCCATCCTTGCGGGGAGCAGTTTCGCCCTCGAGGCCGGATATCTCTATCCGGCAGCGCCATGTCTTCCTGTTTGCATACTTGCGGCCACTGCCGCTAAAGGTAATCGGAATATCGGCCTGACTGATTCCTTCCTCATCAGTCTTGGCATCGCATACTGCTTCCAGTTCCCGTGTACGCGAGTGCTTTTTCCTGTAAGCCTGAGATGCAAGCCACGGAGCTTTCCCAAGAGCATCTCTCACGCCTTCATATTCCTCATGGAGGCCAAGCGACACCGGGCCATCAGGAGGACAAGAGCGCCTGCCAAGGTAAAGCGGCCAGCAGGGATGCTTCAATGCCGCATCGATATCCTTGAGCAGTTCGTCATCTCCGCCCAGTGCAGCCAGAAACTTCGCATCGGACAGATAATATCTGTACGAAAGCGGCATGCTTTTTCCTGCATCGCCGAGCGTCTTCTCGGTCTGAAAGTCAACAATCAGGTTTCCAGGCTGATCGGCACGAACTCCGAATTCGAGTGCAGCCAAGTCCTCGACGCTGTCTTCCCTTGACCGTCCAAGCGCAGCAGCCATCAATCCGATGACTCCGCTCTTTGTCGGTTCATTGCGCGTCGTCCTGCGCACAAAGCGCGAAGAATCGCCCCATGACTGCATTGGCCCAGAAAGTCTGAGCAGCAATACCGTCATTATGCTTCACCACCAGCCAGCACGTTCTTTACGCTAGCTTCGACCTGATCCAGCATCTCAGGGAACGAACAACCAGCCCCGAAGTCCTGGAGCGCCTCCGTTCCTCCATCCACGGCAGTCCACCATGCTGCAGCAGGAGCGTCTCCGTATGCACCAGAAATCTGCACGAGCGTCTTCGCAAGCTTATCCTCTGCCTGCCTAGAGATTGAAGTTCCTTCCTTGGCGCTGACCGGCTCTTCGAAGGCTGCAACACCATTTACTGGCTGGTCCTTGCGCAGCGCAACGAGAACAGCGCTTGGAAGCGTCCTGTTCGCGAACGTATTCTGCTTGCCTGTCGGCATAGCGGTCACAAACGCATCCAGGAACGCCTTCGTTGCTGCAGAGGTAGCATCTGCACCACCAAGCTGCTGCTCAAGAGTGTCAAGATTCACCGTTGCGTAGCGGTAGAGCGTAGAGGAATTGAAGCCAATGGTATCCAGCATTGCAGCGCCTGCATTGTCTTCTGCTGCAATATCATCGACAGCAGTGAAGTAATCGAACTCCTGCGAAATCTTGTCCACCGATATGGCGTGGGCAACCTGCGCGCTAGCATCGGTGTTCAGGTCAGGCGCATCGGCAAGCATCCTGCCGAAGAGCGCGATGTCCAGCGCCTGCACTCCGTGGAAAGCGCTCGACACCTGCTTCTTCAGTTCCTTGCTCGGCTTCGTAAGATCATCTCCGCTATCATGCGCCTTGATGGCAATAGCTGCGAGCTTGCTAATCTCCGAACGGGCGATGAAGATCAGATACTGCGTGACTGAGGTGCCCTGATCCTGGCCCTTGCGCTTTGACTCCTCAACCTTCACCCCTGTGATCTTGAGGACATCAGTAGCCATCGACTCTGCAAGATCGGCAAGTTCCGGACGCTGCTTCACGATCTCATCCGCAATCAGCGCGACCGCATGCTTCGACCTGACCCCAAGCTGGGAGCCATCCACGTGCTTGGAGAACTCTTCGCGCATGGCATGCTTCCATGCCTGGCTGGAAACACGAGACCGCAGATAGCCACCGTAGATTGCCGTCTTCGGCGTACCGGTATCGTCGCGATTGATGTCACAGGGCGGTACATTCTGGATTGCATAGATATCAACAAACATGGTTGCCTCCCGCTATTCTTCTTTGTCATTCTTTGTGCTCGTCGAAGATCCGACGCGATAATAATCTCTCGCCCATGCCTCGAAGACTTCCTGCCGCATATCTTCGAACTGGAGCTTGAGCAAATCGCCGGCCAACCTGCCGAAATCAAGCTGAATCTGGCTATCTGCCGCATGCATGAGCTGTATCAGAGCCCGAATTCCATTCTCGAGAGAATTGAAGTCTGTTGCTGATTCCAGCACAGCCATACGTCTCCTGACGCCGGGAGCGCCTTTGTCATCTCCCGATGCAATGCGTCCGCATGCCGAACCGAAAGTACCCTCGTTTCCCTTGGAGCCAATCAGAGCAACAGGATATTTCTTCGATTGCTGGAGCATTGCATAGTATCTGAGAGATGCACGTATGCTGAGCAGCTCCTTGTGCTCGACTGCTGGTCCGTATCCCAAATCAGGCAAATCCTCGAAGAGTTCCTCTCCTACGACAATCCAGGGTGCTCCTCCCTGCTGGTCGGTCTTGCGGAGACGCGCCAGGCTCGCACGCGCCGAAGAGGAGCCTGCCAGATAGGCTGACTGCAAGCCTCCGACTTTGCGATTGACGCATATGCCAAGTGTCTTTGCACATGTTGATATGAACATGACATCACGCCCCTTTCGCATCCGAAACAGCCGCGTTGGCATTCGTGCCTTCCGCAGCGACGTTCGGTTTTCCCAGGATCTTGTTTAGGCTGCCGTGAAGGATGGCAACAGCCCGTCCGGCAGTCATGCCCTCATGCTCGTCAAAGAACGAACGCTGGGAGGACTGCACGTAGCCATTCGCGATGCTCAGCAGCTTGAAATGAACTTCCTGCTTCCAGGATTCGCTGAAGTCATAGGCTTCTTCCTGGTTGCTCGGAAAGTGCGCAAGCCGGCTGCGGCATATCGAATCAAGCTCGCTGTATGCAAGCTCTCGAACCTTCTCGCGCTCAGCTCGCGCAACATCTTTTGCTGCCTTATCGCCCGCTGCACGCTGTAGATTGGAAACGAAGTTTACCAGTGCACCTACAGACTGATCGACTAGGTCCACCACCTCTACAGCTCTCTTGCATGAAGCGGCATCATGAGACAGCAGGGATGAGCTCATATCGAACACATCGTCTATGGCATCCGAGAAGACGCTGCTTTGAGTGCCATATGTCATCCCCTGTGCATGTATTGCGAGCACCGGCAGATCATGGTCATCTATTGCATGCACCGAACGCAGCAGCTCTGCCCACCTGACAACGCCAGGCCGCAAATCATCTCCTTCAGCAGAGACAATCGAACTAAGACCTCTCCAAATGGATCTCGAAGAATCATGCACTTGCGGCATGCGAGGAGGAACGGGAAGGCCAAGACGCTTCTGCTGTGCCTCGCTCCTTCTCCAGGCTGTCATAGGTTCAGCGGCATCTGCATTCAGAACGCTTGGAATATCGCCGTAGCAGCTGATGACGCCGGTGACGCGTTTTCCGTCTGCTGAGGGGATGAGACGCATCCTTCGCGACTGCCAGGTATACGCCTGAGCAGGACCGCAGGGCTCGCCCGGCTTTGCGTCTTTGAGATCGAAGCTATGTGAATCGAGCTCCCACGCAGGAATATCCTTTTCATCCCCTACGATTGGAGTGGACTTCCGGTTGGAATCATAGAGCACCCAATTGAGCATCAGCGTCTCAAAGAGCGAATGTCCCTCAAGGAAGATGCCGCCTTCTGCCCCCAGCATTCCAGTTCCAACAGAGCCTTTCGGAGCATAGACCTTTCCTGACTTCACATGAGTGTTGCCAACAACAGCAGGCTTGATTCCTGCTGTCGCATATGACTGCTGGAAGATCAGCCACCTCGCAGCTTCTGCGAAACTCAGACTTTCGAGCGTGCCCTTATCCCTCATGGAAAACAGGTACTTGTCATCCTTGGGAACATCTGCAACCAGCTCTCCGACCCCGTCCGAATCCTTGCCTGAGTAGACAAGACCGGGAGTCTGATAGAACGGATGCTGGCTGTCAAAGAGATCGAACCTGTCCTTGAAAAAGTCGAGGTACTGGCAGATGGGCTCCATATCAAAATGTCCAGCTTGCCAAATCTCTCCCCAAGTCTTCAGAAGACTTTTTTCATCGTCTCCTTCCGGCAAAGGATAGGCACGGTAAAGAACTGCCAGCATCATTCTGTATATAGGCAGGACTTGTTCTGGGATGTCGCCTGACAGCTCTTTGATAGAATCTGCTTCCTCGAAAGCCGTTTTGAGCGAGATTTCTCCCAAGCTTCCATCCAGATACACCGCTGGCATCCATGCGTCCATGCAAAGATCGAACGATGGCTCTTGCTTCTGGTCTGTCATACTTCCTCCTCTCTTTCAGACCGTTTAACTCATCAACCCCGCCGATGCGGGGAACACTTGCGACCCTTCACATAACACGGGTCATCCCCAGCATCTCAAGGGAACAAGTCCATATCCGCCTCCCCTCATCAGAAGTTATCGCTTTGCTAGCTATAAATATAAACTCAACTGTTATGTGAATGTAATTCTATCCGCGAACGGTAGCCAAACCGCTATGAAGGGAATACTCCAAGACCTTGCCATTGAGCTCAGTCTGATACTCGCTATTCTCCCCCTGATGCATGACAAGAAGAAGCTGTCCGGCGAGCCATGGAGACTGCTGCCAGCATGATACGTATGGCCACGATTTGTCTTCTAGCTCATGGATAACGTTGTCGATGTCCTTGAGCGGGCAGATAGAAAGAGGCAGTCTTACGGCGCACTGCAGCAAGAGCGATGCCGCTGCACGTTCCGGCTCGCAGTCACAGGGAAGCTGCGCTCCCTTTGGCACATCCTTGCTGCCAACCCAGGGCATGAGGGCGATGCCGCCATCCTCTGTCTCTCTAACCAGCAGCACTTCGACAGTTTCCTGCGTATCGCGGACAGCACGTTGGCCTTTGTCGGAGTCTCTTGGATCTTCTTCCAGCACCTGCTGAGATTCGGCAAGCTCGATCAGGCTGCCATCGTTTTTTGCAACTTTAGCAACATCATGCAGCAGGTATGTCTGCGCCCTTTCCGTCTTTCCCTCGTTCTTTTTCGATCTTTCTTTGCAGGCTTTCTCATACCTCGCCATCCATGCATCTGGGATGAGCGCCTTCACTGCATCGGAGTATGCAGTCCTGACCAGCCGCGGTATGTCATGTGGCAAAGAAATTTCCGTGTCTGCCCTTTCATCTGCCATCCCCAGCATCGCAACGCTTTCAAGCAGCGTCGCCTGGTCATATACGTTTGCTACCCCCAATGCGAATTTCGGACCATCCTCGCTCCATTCGGAAATGCCCCTGATGAGGCACCGTGCCCGTCTCAGCGGCTCTGGGCGACTGCATTCTGCAGCTCCTCTTGCATGCCTGTGCGTTCTGCCCAAGCGCTGCAGCAACAGGTCAATTGGTGCAATATCGCTTATGAGCACATCGAAATCGATATCGAGCGACTGTTCGAGAACCTGTGTCCCGACAACGACAAGAAGGGCAGGTCTCATGCCATTCTCGACAGTTGCCTCGGGACCCAGCTTATCCCTCAGGCTCTTCTCTCTTGCAAAACGATCTATATCCATGAACCGGGAATGATCCAGTACAACTGCATCCTGTCCGAAGCATCCAGAAAGCACCCGCTCTGCCGCCTGTGCGCGACCTACCGTATCGCAGATGATGCCCACGCAGCCTCCATCCTTGAGGAGCTGCTTCAATGTCTCTGCAAGAGTCTCGATATCGTCTCCGATAAACTCGGCACTGACGGTGACACTGCGTCCAGATGCTGGAACTTCAGTCCACTTCTCTATTAGCCCCTCCGTATAGGTCAGAAGCGGATATGCGCCGAGTGCAGGTTCATCCGCAGCGGCTGATTCATCAGAAACAGCAGAGGCCAATTTCTTCCTGAGATATGGAGGCAACGGTTTTGCGGACTTGTTATCTGCAGGCCCATCAGCTGCCCCTCTGCCAGAAAGATATGATCTGACCATGCTCTCTTGCTGGCCAATAGGCAATGTGGCTGAGAGCAGTATTGCTGGCACGTGCCAGAATCCTAGCCACTCCAGAAGCCGTTCGAGATACTGGCGCATATAGAGGTCGTAAGCATGACACTCGTCGATGATGACGACCTTGTTCGTTATGGCAAGCTGGCGAAGGGACAGATGCCTCATGCAGAGAGCTCCCATGAGTACCTGGTCGACCGTGCAGACCACAAAGTTTGAAAGCATGCCACGCTTGCGTCCCAGCATCCATTCAGAGATTGTCACACCATCCGCTTTGCCATCATCGTCTGTATGGACCTTGCGGGACGCTCTCCAAGATTCTCTGATGATGCCCTGGAATTGCTCGTTCAGCCGCGATTTGCCATGTGCCAGATAGATGCTTTTCTCATCCCCTCCTTCTGCTTGAGGAAGACGGTCAAGCCATTCATCGACACGACTAAACATTGCATCGGTCGTTGCCATGGTCGGCAGAGCCACGCAGACGCCGCCCATGCCGCAGCGATATGCCATAAGCTCTGCAGCAGCAAGAGCTGCCTCCGTCTTTCCCTCTCCCATAGGAGCTTCGATGATGAGGAGTCCGGGATCTTTCGTCTCCCAAGCAATCTTTGCAGCAGCGACCTGCACAGGCCGTGCATGCGCCCCTGCAGGAAGATTGAATCTCGATGCGAAGTATTCTTCGAACGGCTGCACGACAGGAGGCTCTTCATTCCATGACGGAAGTATCGATGCGTTCTGCCAGGCTCTATCAACTCTTCCCTTCAGCTTTTCATCGCCAATCGAGTCATAGACAGAGCAGGTAGGGAAAAGGTCCTGGTTGCTTGCCAGCCAGTCTGCCATGATGAGGAAACCGTCTACCAGGCTCTCTGTAGCCACAGTCAGATGGTGATGGGCAATTCTCCGGAGATGCGCTTCATCGATACCTGCCATGCTCAGGGCATGATCGATGAGCTCGTTCTGGACTTCCTTCCAATTGCCGGCGCTTTCTGTCCATCCAAGCTCCACCAGCTTGCCTTCTCCATCGCTGATGCGGGAAAGGCTGGGGAAGTTGCCATGATGAGCACCGATGATGCTTGCGATGGCGTCTATCTGTCTCTTGCAGTGCCAGGAATCCTGCTGCTCTTCTTCGCCGAAGACCTTGGATTCGAGGTAATCGGCAAGGATAATCTCGCCGGCTATAGGGTGTGTCGGATCTTTCTCATTTCGTAAGGTCTCTCGAACATGCAGGCCAGCCTCTTCCGGCATGCTCCGCAGATCGGTTTTCGCCTCGAAGATCGGAGTTGCCTTTCCGACATCATGAGCCCCGCAGATGAAGATGACGAAAGCCCTCGCAAGCTGCTCGTCTCCATCAAATGCCCCAGCAATGACTTTGCGTGTCGATTTCGGGAGCCATTGATCCCAAAGCTTGCCTGCAATGCCAGAAGCATCGCTCAGATGGACAGAAAGTGGAAGCCAGGTCGGATCGCCCTCTTCATTGGGCTCGCCTGTCTTGCCCCAGAGGGAACGTGCCTGTTTGGAGAGCACATGCTGTACCTTTGCTTCTTCCGACATCCTCATCACCCGCTGCAGTAGGCATATCGATAGGAGTCCCGCTTTCATACAGCACTCTAAACCATGAGCCAGACAGAAATAGGTATTCGCGCTGTCGGGAATCTAACAGGAAGAGCCTCCCAGCATGGGAGGCTCTGACCAAACGCTTTATATGCAGTTGAGCATGAGGTACGAGCTACCAGCCGCGCCTTCTGGAAGCACGATTGCCGCCACGGCCCATGCCGGGCATGCCGCCCATTCCAGGCATGCCGCCCATGCCCTGTGCCTGCCTCATCATCTGCTGGAGCTGACGATTGGAGATCTTGCCGTTCTTGGAAGCCTGCTGAGACATCTGGCGCATCTTGCCCATCATCTTGTTCATCTCGCTCCACTGCTTAAGGAGCTGGTTCACTTCCTGGACCGTCCTGCCGGAACCGGCAGCAATGCGCTTTCTCCTCTGGCCATTGATGGTCTTGGGCCTTGCCCTCTCCTCTTTTGTCATCGACCGTATCATGGCCTCGATGCGCTTGAGCTGCTTCTCGTCCTCGATGTCTCCTGCCTGCTTGAGCATGCGCTCGCCACCAGGCAGGGATGCGATGATCTTCTTGACGCCGCCCATCTTGCGGATCTGCTGCATCTGGGTCAGCATGTCGTCCATGGTAAAGCCCTCGCGCAGCATCCTCTCGGCATCGGCAATGGACTGCTCGTCAGCCGTCTTCTGGGCCTGCTCGATGATGCCCACGACATCGCCCATGCCGAGGATCCTCTTTGCCATGCGGTCCGGATGGAAGACCTCGAGGGAGTCCGGCTTCTCGCCCATGGACACGAACTTGATGGGCTTGCCGGTCACGGCACGCACCGAGAGTGCGCCGCCGCCACGGGCGTCGCCGTCGAGCTTCGACATGATGACACCGTCGAAGTCGACGCGCTCGGCGAAGGTCGAGACGACGTTCACGATGTCCTGGCCGGTCATGGCATCGACGACCATGAGGATCTGATCGGGCTTGACCGCGTCCTTGATGTCGACAGCCTCCTGCATCATCTCTTCGTCGATCTGGAGACGCCCTGCCGTATCGACGATCACGATGTCGTTCATGCCGTCGACAGCAGCCTTGATGGACTCCTTCGCGACCTTGACAGCGTCCTTGCCGTCACCGCGATAGACAGGGACGCCGATCTCCTTGCCCAAGGTCTCGAGCTGGTCTGCTGCAGCAGGGCGGTGGGTATCGCAGGCAGCGAGCAGGGGCTTGTGGCCCTGGCCCTTCAAGAGGTAGGCAAGCTTCGATGCCGCCGTCGTCTTGCCGGAGCCCTGGAGGCCGACGAGCATGATGACATTGGGCGTCCTGTTCTGTGCAAGCGTGAGCTTCGACTCGGTCGTGCCGAGAAGCTCGGTCAGCTGGTCGAGGACGATCTTCACGACGTTCTGGGACGGCGTGAGCGAATCCAGGACCTCGGCCGAGAGGCACTTCTCCTTGCAGGAGGCAACGAAGTCCTTCACGACGCGGTAGTTGACATCCGCCTCGAGCAGGGCCATGCGGATCTCGCGCATGGCGACATTGATGTCGTCCTCGGTCAGGCGGCCCTTGCCGCGCAGCTTGTCGAGGGTGTCCTGCAGGCGGTCAGAAAGGCTGTTGAACATCTATCGATTCCCTTCGTTCTCTCCCACAAGCGCACGACAGAACGACAGGGCATCGAAGGACTGGAAATCCTCCGCTCCCTCGCCGACGCCGATGCGGTAGATGGGCAGGTTCAGCTGATGAGAGATGGCGACAGCGATGCCGCCCTTTGCCGTGCCGTCGAGCTTCGTGACGATGAGGCCGTCCACATCGAGGGCATCGTTGAATTCCTTGGCCTGGAGAAGGCCGTTCTGGCCCGTCGTGGCATCGATCACGAGGACGACCGAGACAGGATAGGAGCTCCGCTTCCTCGTGACATTCACGATCTTGGCAAGCTCGCGCATGAGCTCGGGGCTCGTGTGGAGACGTCCTGCCGTATCGATGAGGACAAGCTGCGCCCCCATCTTCTCTGCCGTATCGACGACGTCGTAGCAGACAGACGCCGGGTCTGCTCCCCTCTCGCGTGTGATGACCGGCACGTCGACCCTTGTGCCCCAGACCTCAAGCTGCTCGATGGCAGCAGCACGGAACGTATCGGCGCCGCCGATGAGGACGCTCTTTCCATGCCTGTGGGCATCTCCCGCAAGCTTGCCCACAGTCGTGGTCTTGCCGGCACCGTTGATGCCGACGAAGAGGACGACGGACGGAAGATCGGTGAAGGGGTCGCGCTCCACAGGAGCAAACTCCTGGGCAAGGCGCTTGGCGAGGGCTTCCCTCAGCTGAGGCGCTGTCTTCAGGTTCTTGCGTGCCGCTTCCTCGCGCAGGTCATCGGTGACCTTCATGGCGACCTCTGCTCCCATGTCGCCCATGACAAGGGTGTCTTCGAGGCTCTCCCAGAACTCCTCGTCGACCTCGCCGCCCATGTAGAAGAGCTCGTTCATGGCCTCGCGCGAGCGGGAGAGGCCATGCTTCAGCCTGTCAAAAAGTCCCATCTTAGGCATCGACCACCTTTCCTGTAGCATGATCCAGCCGCTGCGACACGACATGGCTCACACCATCCGCCTGCATGGATACACCATACAGGACATCCGCCTGTTCCATCGTACGCCGCTGGTGGGAAATGACGATGAGCTGCGTCGATTCCTTCAGGATATCTATTGCCATCAGCAGCTTCCCGAGATTCGATTCGTCGAGTGCCGCCTCCACCTCGTCGAAGACATAGAAGGGGACGGTACGGGTCTTGTAGACCGCAAAGAGGAGGGCAAGGGCCGTCAGCGACTTCTCGCCGCCGCTCATGAGCGTCATCTTCGCAATCCTCTTGCCCACAGGCTGCGCCACGACCTCGATGCCGGTCTCGGAGAGATGGTCCGGGTCCGTCATCTCGATGTGGGCATGGCCTCCGGGGAAAAGCATGGCAAAGATGTCCTGGAAGTTCGTGTTCACCTGGTCGAAGACCGCAAGGAAGCGGTTCTTCATCTTCCGCTCTATGGCAGCCGTGATCTTCGCAAGCGAGGCCCGTGCGCTCTCGAGGTCCTCCACCTGCTCGTGGATATAGTCTGCGCGCTCCTTGAGCTGCGTGTACTCATCCATGGCGACCTCGTTCACAGGGCCGATCTTGGCAAGCTGCGCTTTGAGGGAGTCACGCTCCTCCTCGAGCGCTCCCCTGTCCTCGGGCTCAGGGAGATTGAGCGCTTCCTCGAGCACGGCGCCTGTCTGTGCAATCGCATTGATCGCGTTCTCGACCTGCACCTCGAGCTTGCCGCCTTCGACCTTGAGGTCCTGCGACGTGGTCTTTGCGCGTTCGAGCGCAGCGGAGGCCTCATCGACTGCTGCCTTCGCTTCGTGGATCGTCTTCTTGAGGTCTTCAGAGTCTGCCTCGGCGAGGCTTGCCTGATCGGAGAGACGACGTCCCCACTCGTCTGCTGCCTCGATGAGGGTACGGTAGCGCTGATGGAGCGGGTCCACGCGATCGCGCAGCACATCGAGCGCCTCTGCCGCCTTCTTTGTGGCATCGATGCGCTCTGTGAGCGTCTTGTCCCTCTTCTCGAGCTCGTTCGTCCTTGTCTCGAGATGACGTAGACGCTCCGTGACCGTCGCGAGCCTGAGCTTCGCGTCGGAGAGCTTGCGCTCGAGATCGGACTCTTCGCGCGATGCCTCGCTGCGCTTGCTCGAGAGGTCGTCGAGCTCCTCTGTGAGCTTCTTCACGCGGGCAGCTGCCTCGTCTGCCTTGCCGTGATGGAGCTCCACCTCGGAGCGTGCCTTCTCGACTTTCGATTTCGCCTCTTCGCGGCGCTTCTCGACGCCTGCCTTCTCGGACGCTGCCTGGCGTGCCTGCTGCTCGAGGCGTCCTATCTCAGAGGTCACGGAGCTGAGCTCGGCACGGGTCTGAGCAAGCTCGCCCTTTGCCTTGGCCTCGCTGTCGCGGGCACCGGACAGCGCCTTCTCGAGCGAGCGTTCCTTGGTCTCTGCCTCTTTCTGTGCCGCTTCGAGCGCTCCCATGCCGTCCTCGAGGGCACGGATGCGGCGCTTGCGCTCAAGGGCGCCCTGCTCGACGCCACGGCCAGAGCCGACGACGCAGCGTCCGTCCGGAAGCACCGTGACGCCGTCCTTCGTGACGAAGGTATAGGCAGGCCACTGCTCGTGGGCCTCTATTGCCGCACGCGCAGTGTCGACGATGCGCACATCGCCGAGAAGAGCGGAGAGCAGCTTCTCTGCACCCTTCTGTGCATGGACAGAATCGATCAGGGCCGTGCCTGCCACGCCGTCTGTTGAAGGGAGCTCTGTGGCTGCTGCCTTCTTCGAGACGATCGTCGCCGTTCCCTTGGCACCGCGGATCCCGAGAGCCGACGACGCTACCGTTGCAGCATCCTCAGCATCCTCCACGACAAGGGCTGCCATATCGTCGCCCAGAAGGCGCTCCACGAGGTCGTCGAGCTCAGGCGGCACGTCGAGCGCATCGCCCAGGCGGCAGACAATCCTCTCCTTCACATCGCCGCGCTTGGCAAGAGCACCTGCAAGCGGGCTTGCACTTTCCTGCGAAGCATCGACCGAGCGAAGCGCCGAAAGCGAGGCTTCGGCCTGCGAGAGCTTGCGGCGTGCATCCTCGAGGGTACGCCGTGCACCTGCTGCCTCGTCCTGGCTCTTTCGGATCGTCTCGTGGGCTGCATCTGCACGTTCCTGTGCAGCGGTCCTCGCCTCTTCGAGCTCAGCCTTGCGTCCGCGCCTCTCTGCAAGCGTCTCTTCGCAGACGGAGAGCGTCTCTTCGAGGCTTGAGATCCTGCTTGCATACATCTGGTCCTCGACCTCGGCATTCGAGATCTGGTCCTTGAGACGCGCATAGGCGACGGTCTCCTGGTCGGATTCCCGCTGCGCTGCGCGCTGTTCGCCCACCAGCTTCGACTGGCGGTTTCCAAGCTCGCGGCGCCTGTTGGCTGCGTTCTGCACTTCAGGCGTGAGCTCACGTACCTGACGCTTGAGCTCGTTTGTCTGCACCTGGGCATCGGAGAGGTCTCCCTGCATCTCCGAGAGCTCGCGTGCGGCATCTGCCTTCTGCTTCTCCATGGACGAGAGGCTCGACCTCATCTCGGAGAGGCGGGAGACCATGTTCTTGCCCTTCTCCTCCAGGATGCGGATGTCTGAGTCGAGATGGGACTGGATGTCCTGCATATGGCGGCGCTGCTCGCCGAGGTCGCCTACGAAAAGGCCCTTCTCCTCGAGCAATGCCTGGAGATGGTCGAGCTCGTCGGTCTTCTTCTGGAGCTGGTACTTGCCGAGGTCGACGGCGGCATCAGCTTCCTTCTGGCGCTGCTGGAGCATTCCATGCTGTGCCTGGAGCTGGCGAAGATCGTCCACTGCCAAAATCTGCGTGACTTCGGAGAGACGGTCCTGGATCTCATGGCTCTTCTGTGCCTTCGTGACCTGACGCTCGAGCGGACGGAGCTGACGCGAGATCTCGCGCTGCACATCCTTGGCACGGGTCAGGCTCTGGTCCATGCTCTTGAGCTTGCGCTCGCTTCTCTCCTTGCGCCTCCTGTGCTTCGAGATGCCGGCTGCTTCCTCGATGAGCTCGCGGCGGTCTTCCGGCCTGCTTGCGAGGACCGAATCGAGCTTTCCCTGGGAGATGATCGAATGGGTGTCCTTGCCCAGACCCGAGTCATGGAGGATGTCCTGGATATCGAGAAGACGTGCCGGAGCTCCGTTGATGAGATACTCGGACTCGCCCGACCTATACATGCGGCGGGTGATCCCCACCTCGTCGAAGTCGATCGGCAGCGTATGGTCCGAGTTGTCGAGCACGATCGTGACTTCTGCCATGCTCACGGGCTGCCTGGCCGAGGAGCCGGAGAAGATGACATCCTCCATAGCCTGGCCACGGAGCATCTTGGCAGACTGCTCTCCCAGAACCCACAGGATCGAGTCGGAGACATTCGACTTGCCGCTGCCATTCGGTCCCACCACGACATTCAGGCCTGGGTCGAATGTCATGCTGGTCTTGTCGGCAAATGATTTGAAGCCCTTGAGGGTCAGCGACTTGAGGTACACGGGTGGGAAAGCCTTTCGGATGCGGGAGGAAAAGGACTGCTACTGGATTGGCTTGCGGAAGTTCTCTTTGAGACGGCGCAGTGCATCTTCTGCTGCTGCTGTCTCGGACTCCTTCTTCGAGGAGCCGGATCCACGTCCGATGCGGTTGCCCTGCACAAGCACGACACTCGTAAAGGTCGGATTGTGTGCAGGCCCTTCCTCGCTCTCGAGCTTGTAGACCGGAGCGCACTTGAGGTCCTTCTGCGTGACCTCCTGGAGCCTGCTCTTCGGAGAGAGCGGGCGCTGTGCACGCTCTGCCACCATGTAGGGCGAAAGCGTATCGCGCACGAACGTGTGCGTCCGCTCATACCCTGCATCGAGGTAGAGGGCGCCGACGATGGACTCGTAGACGTTCTCGAGCGCCGAGTGCATGCCACGGGCACCCGTCCCCTTCTCAGACTCGCCGAAGATGATGAGAGAGCCGATGCCCAAAGCCTCGCCTACCTCGGAGAGCGTCGCTCCCGAGACAAGCGAGATCTTGAGGCGCGTGAGCTGTCCCTCGTCCATGTTCGGGAACTTCTCGAAGAGGTCGGTCGCAACCATCGCGCCGAGGATGGAGTCGCCAAGGAACTCGAGGCGCTCATACGAGGCCCAGATAGGCTCGTTCTCCACGGCCGATGGATGCGTGATGGCAGAGACGATGAGCTGACGGTTCTCGAAATGGTAGCCAAGCATCTTCTCTGCAGCAGCGACGTGCTCGTCTACGTATGCAGCTGAATTGTTCTCTTGCACCTACAGGACCTTCTCAATCGCGTCGACAGCATCCTTCACGGAGTCGATGCTCGCAAGCACCTCGTCGGGAAGCGTTGCGTCGAACTCTTCCTCGAAGGCCGTGACAAGCTCGAGACGGTCGAAGGAATCTGCACCGAGGTCCTCGAACGTCGTGGCTTCTGTGATCTTCGAAGCATCGGCGCCGTCGATCGTGTCGGCGACGATGTCCTTCACCTTTGCAAGAATCTCATCGCGGGTCATGAGCTCCGCCTTTCTCTTGTCTGGATATACGAGGCCTATTGTACCCGGTCATTCGTGAGGCTGCAGGATTGCTGGATCTCGAGCGGCAGACGGGCGCGCACGACCTCTGCGCAGGCAAGCGTGGCTGCCTTGACAGCTGCTGCATTCGAGGAGCCATGGCCCTTCACGACAGGAGCGCGAAGGCCCAGAAGGACCGCACCGCCGTAGCGGTCACCGGAAAGCTCCGATGCCACAGCCTTGAGGGCGGGCTTCATGAGGAGGGCACCGATGGCTGTCTTCTTGGAAGAGCCCGCCTGCTCCTTGATCTGCGCGACGAGGAACTTGGCTGTGCCCTCGATGCTCTTGAGCGCCACATTGCCCGTGAAGCCATCCGTGACGATCACATCGAACGTGCCGTTCAGGATATCCGTGCCCTCGGCATTGCCGACAAAGCCGCAATTGCCCTCGGCAAGCGCCGCATGGTATGCGAGCGCCATCTCGGAGCCCTTCGTATCCTCGGAGCCATTCGAGAGGAGGCCCACCTTCGGATTGTCGGTGCCGAGCGCCACCTTTGCATAGGCACGTCCCATATGGGCGAACTGGACCATGACCTCAGGCTTCACATCAGCGTTCGCGCCAAGGTCGAGCATCACGGTCTTGTGGCCGCCGACGCCGGGACACGGCAATGCGAGCGCCGGGCGCTTGATGCCCTTGATGCGACCAATACCAAAGGTGGCAGCCGTAAGGACGGCGCCCGTGGAGCCGAAGGAGCAGAGTCCCTCTGCCTCGCCTGCATGCACGGCTGCAGATGCGCGCACGATGCTTGAATCCTTCTTGGTGCGGATGGCATTGGCAGGATGCTCGTCCATATGGATGACCTCGGTCGTCACCAGCGGACGTGCCCCTTCATGCTTCTCGCAGAACGGCGTGACATACTCGTCTGCTCCAGCCACAAGGACCGTCAGATCGGAATCAGCGGCGAGCGCCTGCGCTACGCCTTCGAGGACGACTTCGGGCCCCTTGTCTGAGCCCATCACATCGACACAGATGGCTGTCATGTCTGCTCCCATCTCTTGTCTGGCCCCATAAGGAAGGAGGCCGGCCCCAGAAGGGCCGGCCTCCCAGGCCACGTCTCTGTTGGATAGCGCGAACTACTCGGTGACGACGACCTCGCGGTCCTTGTAGTAGCCGCAGTTCGGGCACACGTGATGCGGAAGCTTAGGTGCACCGCACTGTGGGCAAATGGAACGAGCCGGAGCGGCGAGCTTGCTGTTGGCCGAACGACGAGTGTGCGTGGCGCCGCGACCCTTTTTCTGCTTAGGTACTGCCATCTTGACCTCTCTTTGACCTTCTGACGCCGGAGTGCATACCGGCGGTCTTGCCTCAGAAACACACAATAAGACACTATACCACGCACATGCTATCGATGCGCGCGAACAGCAATTCTACATCTTGGACCTATTCGGTGCTACTTGTCCAGATGGAGATCTTTCAGAACGGCGAACGGGTTCTGCGCAAGCTCTTCCTCTTCGCGCTTCTTCGCGCAGCCGCAGTCTCCCTCGTTCAGGTTGGCGCCGCACGTCGGGCAGAGGCCCTTGCAGTCAGGCTTGCAGAGCACGACGTAGGGCGTATCCATCAGAAGCGCGCCCATGAGGGCATCGGTGATATCGACCGTGGAATCGTCAGAGACGAGCGCATAGTCGACGCCTGCCTCTTCCCCATCCTCGTCCTCGCTCACCTGCTCGGCCGCATCGTCCGGAGCCTTGAAGAGATAGTACTCGTCCACCTCTCCTGCAACATCGAACTCAGCAGGCTCGAGGCAGCGGTCGCAGGTTCCCACGACATGAGCCTTCAAGATGCCCGTGAGAAGTATGCCTTCGCCGGCATTCGTCAGCACGACATCGTAGTCGAAGCCGCCCGGCAGCTCGAAGTCATGGTCGCCCAGGCTATAGCCGTCGATATCCACATGCCCGACCTGGGGCACGGAATCGCCGGGATTGGCCAGGCGCTCATCGAGCGCAATCGTGAT
>NZ_JBEVTM010000018.1:0-52943 GCF_040884255.1 Olsenella sp. AGMB03486 | reverse complement strand
TTTCCGACTAGCAGATTGTTACCCTCGGCAAACGTAACAGCGCCGCAAAACGCGGACCCCTTAGACTTGAACCATCAGGCAATGCACTTTCCGGAGGGCAGGCTATGGATACCATCTTCTCCTTCACGCTCCGCGGCACGAAAGCAGCCAACGAAGATGTCTTCGGCAGGGCAGGCAGCTATGCCTGGATGATCGACGGTGCGACCGATGTCTTCCCCGACCGCCATTTCGCGTCAAGCGACAGCCAGTTCCTTGCGCGTCTTGTCTCCTTCGAGCTCGCAACCCATGCAGATGAATTCCCGGCCTTTCCGGAAGACGATCCTGCCTCCCTTATGAAAGAGGCCCTCTCCTTCTGCAGCGAGCTGGCCACAGAGTTTGACCCCACTATTGAGGAAGTCCCCGCCTATACACTCCCCTCCTTTGCCTTCGTGCTCGTACAGGACAGACATGACGGCACAATCGAAGCAGCAGCCCTCTGCGACTGCCATCTCTTCATGGACACCGGCACACATTTCACCGACACACGCTTCGCCTCAATCGTCGAGCGCAACAGGCGCGCAATCGCAACGCTCGAGCATGACACGCCGGAAGCGCGGCGGAAGATCTTCCAGGACACCCGGAAGCTCATGAACCGGGAGGATGGCTACTGGGTAGGGACGCTCGACGGACAAGGCCTCGCCCATGTCGCGAGAGCGCGCATCAATGCCCCTGCCGGCACGAGGATCGCGCTTGCAAGCGACGGCTTTGTGGCAGCGCTCGAGCAGGAAGCGAAGGACAGCACCGATATCTTTGCCGCCATCCCGAAAGCGGCAGCGCACCTCGCGGCATCATGCAGCCAAAAAGATGCCTCTGAACACCGCGATGATGCCTCTGTTCTTGTGGTCGAGGTCTAGGAGCGTCCATGTTCATAGCCGCGCCGGAACACATGCGCTACGAGCTTCTGTCTTCGACCTTCTCCTCCGTCTTCACGCCGGAAGAAGAGACGATCCTTGCAGGCGAGATTGCCCAAGGGGCCTGGAACGGGAAGACCGTACGCCTCGAACGTCTCTTAAAAGAAGCCGATACGCTCACGCTCGGCCTGGCACCTTCGCGCTACTTCGACCTTCTGTCCACGAACCTGCTCGTGAGCCGCGATGTCTCAGGCTGGACGCCCGCGATGCAGGCACTTGCTGCACGCCTGAAGCAGAAGGCCGCAGCTCTGAGCCTTGCAGAAGATCCGCTCCAGATCCTTTCCTGTCCCTTTCTGGCGAATGACCTCGCTGTGAGCGTGCTTGTGCATGACGGGAAGGGAAGGTGTCTTCTTGCAGAACGGTCAGGCGCTGTCGCAATCGCGCCGAGAACGTTCTCCGTCTCCGTGACAGGAGCGCTCGACGAGCGTGACTTGGAAGCAGAAGACCCCATCCGTTCCTGCGCTGCCCGCGAATGCGCAGAGGAGCTCGGAGCCGCGATTCCTGAGGATGCCTTCCATCTGCTTGGCATCTTCATCGGCGAGCGCAAGCTCCAGCCCATAGCCCTCATTGAGGCAGTGCTTCCCTCATTCGAAGGCATCTCCCAGAACTTCGAGACAAGACGCTTCCTCATGGTGCCGAAAGAGGAGCTGGACAGCTTCTGCGGGCTGCCCATGAGCGAGGCAGCCCGCTTCCAGCTCAATCTCTTCCAGAAGAGAGAAGCCTAGCCTTCGTCCTCGACGAGGAGCGGCACGAAGCAGTAGCGGCAGCAGTCGACAAGGCCACGGTCAGTAAGCCTCAGCTCCGGTATGCAGGCAAGCGACAGCAGCCCCATTGTCATGAATGGGCTCGGCATCGTGCATCCCATCTTCTTCCAGGCGCGCTCGATGCCCGCGACATCATGCGCGACGTCCTCGACAGGAGACGTGGACATGATGCCGAAAAGGGGAAGGGCGACCTTTCCCAATATCTTCCCATCCTGGACGGCTACCTCGCCACCGCCCGAAGCGATGAGCGTGCGTGCTGCGATGGCCATATCCTTGTCCGAGTCTCCGACGACGAGCAGGTTGTGCGCATCATGGGCCACGGTCTGGGCAAGCGCGCCGTGGATGCCGAAGCCTTTCGCGAAGGCGCAGGCATGACGTCCGCCTGCGTGGTGGCGGTCGAAGACGAAGGCCTTGAGGATATCCTGTGCTGGGTCTGCCAGAAGCGCTCCGTCCCGCACGGGCACCGTGAGGTGTTCCTCTTTCGTCAGGGTCGAGCCTGCTGAGGAGGCGATGACGCGGACAAGGGCAGCTCCGTCTGCAATCGCCGTGCCATCCTTCTTCACGGCAGGAATCCGGAACGTCTCGGCCGAGATCTCGTCCGTGATATGCATCGTATGGAGGAACTCTTCTGGCCAGGCGAAGGGCTCGGGCGCAAAGAGCGCGCGTCCATCTTCTGCCACAAGATCGCCGTCGATGAAGACAAGGTGGGCATGGAAGTCCTTGAGGTCGTCGAGCACGACGATATCTGCACACTTGCCTGGCGTCACAGAGCCCAGGTCTCCTGCAAGCCCGAAGCACTGCGCCACATTGATCGTGACCATCTGGATGGCGGTGATGGGGTCGATCCCGAAGGAGACCGCCTTCCGAAGGATCCGGTCGAGATGCCCCTCCGAGACAAGCGTCTCGGGATGGGTGTCATCCGTCACGAGATTCACGAAGCGCGTATCGATCTTTCTGTCCGTCACGGCATGCGCAAGCTCTTCGAGATTGTGCCAGGCAGAGCCTTCACGCAGCTGTGCATACTGCCCGAAGCGCAGCTTTGCCAGCGCATCTTCGCGCGTGACCGACTCATGGCAGCATGAGACGCCGGAAGCGATATAGGCCTCGAGGCCCCGGTCGGTATCCCCCATCGTGTAGTGGCCTGTGACGGTCTTTCCTGCCCTGAGCGTCTCCTCGATCTCTTCGAGCGGGCCTTCTGCGCAGGAGAGCACACCAGGGTCGTTCATCATCTCGCCGAGGCCTGCCACCTCGTCGAGCTTCATCGCCTCATGGATGTCTGACGCATCGATCGTGGCCCCCGTATCCTCGAAGCCCGGTACTGCCGGCACGCAGGAACCCGGCGTCACATAGCATTTGAGGGGCACGCGCTTCGCATCCTCCATGAGAGCAGAAAGCGCGCCCATGCCGGCGACATTCATTGCCTCATGCGGGTCCCACATGATCGCAGAGGTGCCATGGGGCACGACCGCACGGGCATACTCGGCGGGGCCGACCATAGCGGACTCCACATGGATATGGCCATCCATGAAGGAAGGGGCCACGTAGGTACCGGCAAGGTCGAAGACCTTGGTCTTCTCGCCGATGCAGTGCTCTGCCGTATGCCCTTCTATCCCGATATAGGCGATGCGTCCTTGAGCGATCGCGATGTCGGCATCCTCCAGAAGCTCATGGGTCGTCACGCTCACGAGCGTGGCATGCCTCAGAACGATATCGGCCGGCTCCTTGCCCTGCGCCACCCGGATGAGCGTGGCGTGGCACTCCCAGAGAGGATGCTTCGAGAAATGGTTCAGCATGGCAGGACCCCTTTCCTGTACGCATTTCCTCCAGTCTAGCCGCGCGCTCCGGCGCTTCAAAGACCCCAGCATGCAGACGGCACGCCCGATACGGAAGAAGGCATGCAGGGAATGCCCCCGCATGCCTTCCGACGAAGCGTCCTTCGAGTCTCTGCCTACCAGGACAGAAGCTCGTAGCCATCCTCGGTCACGACGAGCTGGACTTCCCACTGGGCGGAGTCGGAGCCATCCCGCGTGCGGACGATCCAGCCGTTGCTCCGGTCCGTGCGGATGCCCGGCTTGCCGGCGTTTACCATCGGCTCGATCGTGAAGCACATGCCCGGCACGAGGATGGGGCCGGTTCCTGGATCGGAGACGAAGCTCACGAACGGATCCTCGTGGAACTCCTTGCCGATACCGTGGCCACCGTATTCCTCTATGACCGTGAACCCTGCGTCGGTGCAGACCTTGTGCACGGCTGCACCCACATCTCCCAGATGTCCCCAGGGCTTCACGGCAGCAAGGCCGGCCTTCACCGACTCATGGCAGACCTCGACCAGGCGCCTGCGCTCAGGCGAGACCTCGCCGATGCAGAACATGCGGGAGGAATCGGAGAAGTAGCCGCCCTTGATCGTGGACATGTCCACATTGATGATGTCACCATCCTGGAGCACGTCATCATTGTTCGGGAAGCCGTGGCATACGACATCGTTGATGGAGGTGCAGACGCTATAGGGGTAGCCCTCGAAATTGAGGTCGGCCGACACGGCGCCATGTGCCGAAAGATAGGACTCGACCCACTCGTTGATGTCCATCGTCGAGACGCCGGCACGGATATGCTCTCCCACATAGTCGAGCACGCCCATGTTCACGGCAGCAGAGGCCTTGATGCCCTCGATATCTCTCGGCATCTTCAAAAGCGAGCGCGGCAGCACTTCTTCGCCGTCATCGTAGAGCCGCTCCATCTTCATGTCGGATGCTTCATGGCATTTCTTGTATTTCTTCCCGCTTCCGCACCAGCAGGGATCGTTCCTGCCCGGCACCGGCTCATGATCGAACATCGGGTTTCCTCCTTCGGCCACACCATTTCATCAGCTCCACCATACTCCAAATAGGAGCGGCGCAAGGCACGGCACGGCCCCTCCCCTGAGGCTCCACTCCAAAGCCTCCGGAAAAGAGAAAGTCCGGCCCTTTCGGGCCGGACTCCATATAGACCGATCGCAAGCGGCTATCTAGGCCTTAGCTCCATCTTCGAGGTCTTGCGCATCCTTCCAGCGCTCCATCGCCTCTTCAACCGGCATGCCTGCCTCGATGGCGGCCTTGCGGGCGCCATTCACGGCCTGGATCTCCTCCATCCTCTTGCCGGTCAGCGTGTAGCCCTTCATAGCGACAAGGGTGAGCACCCAGGCAACCATCGGGATGATGCAGAAGAGCACGATCGTGAGGCCCTTCATGCCCGGCACATAGGCCGTGGTGGTATCGGGCAGATGGCTGAGGCCGACCGCCAGGAGGGCGATGCCTACCACCGTGGTCGAAAGCGAGCTCACGAGCTTGTCCACGAACGAGAAGAGCGTGCCGATCACGCCCGGCGCATAGCTGCCCGAACGGAACATCTCGTAGTCGGAGACATCGGCAATCATCGGGATGGCCATGTCTGCCGTCGAGTAGTAGGCGCCATAGCCCAGCCCATAGAGCACGATGAAGACAATCGTGTAGGCATTGAGCGTCAGGTGGAAGCCGCCCTCTGTCGAGAAGATGGAAAGAGTCAGCGCAGGATTGCCTGGCTGCCACAGCATGAGCAGCGCGCAGACGCCGAGGTACAGCACAAGCGCAAGCGACGTGAACGTGACCAGCGTCTTCTTCTGGCCCTGCTTCTGCGAGAGCTTCAGGCCGCCCAGGAAGAACGGAGCCGAGAACGCATAGCCAAGGACATACATCGGCAGGTAGAGGCCGTTGTAGTTGCCCATCATGCAGCTGTAGAGCAGGATGCCGACCGAGGTGTTCGTGGCGACGGCGAAGGCGAACTTCGTGCCGGAGGCAGCGACGATCAGGCGCTTGAGCTCATGGTTCTCGCGGAAGATCCGTACATAGTCGCGGACCTTGAGCTCGGGAGCATCTGCGCCGGTGCCGAGCCCCCAGAACTCGGGCCTGTCCTTGCCTGCGATGCCGATGACGGCCAGCGCCGTCAGGGCAGCGGAAAGGCAGATCACGAGCGGGATCACGATGTCGAAGAACTGCTCGGTCCTGAAGCCGACGACGCCGCCCACGAGCGATGCCACTGCCATGGTGACGCCCATGCCGACGAGGGAGGCGATGGTGTTGAAGAGCGTGAAGGTCGGGCGCTGCTTCGGGTCGTTCGTGAGGCAGGTCTGTCCCGCACGCGTACAGGAGGTCTGGATCGAGTAGCCGACCATGAGGAGGATGTAGAAGAACGTGTAGCCCACGTAGCGCACAGCGACATTGTCCGCCGGGATGAGCCTTGTGCCATAGAACAGGCAGAGGGACGAGACGACCATGACAAGGTTTCCGAGCACCATGAAGGGGCGGAACTTGCCGAAGCGGGTCTGGGTGCGGTCGATCAGCATGCCGACGACGGGGTCGATGAAGGCATCGAGCGCACGCGTCACCGTGACCATCGTCGTCGCGAAGGCCAGGAGCAGCCCGAGCACGCCTTCTGCATAGTAGGCGATATAGTTCATGAGGAGGACGTAGTAGACGTTCGTCGCGCCATTGTTGAACGGGAAGAGCACGAGCTGGTAGAGCTTGGCGCGGTTGAGCCCGTCTGCCCCTGTGCGCATGCTGGCGGCGTCCGTGCGTCCGTCAGTCTTGCTTGCCTGTGGCATAGGATATCTCGCTTTCTTGTTCGGACAGATCGGATTGCGCATCAGGCGCTGCCGCCTGCACGGGAAGGATGCAGGCGGCAGCCAGATGCTAGGCGCGCTTTGCGTCAGGAGCGAAGGCCCTCACGACGAGGAGCACGGCAGCCGCAAGCAGAAGGGCAGCCGCTACCACGGTGGCCCTGAAGACGCTCCAGCCGACTGCATTGCCGGAGTTCCAGGTGAAGAGGCCGGAGATCAGCAGGATTCGCGCTGCGAGCACATCGAGGGCGACGCGCGCCAGCAAAAACACGCTCACGCCCTGGGCGATGAAGGGCACGAAGAGCTGTGCCTTGCCCTTGAGCTGGACTGCCTTCGGCACGGCTGCGAGCACGATCGCGCAGACGATGCCCAGAAGGACGAGTGGCAGATTGGCCAGCGCATAGTCGGCGCTGATCGTGCTCGAAAAGACAGCTGCAGCGGCACCTGCCACAGCCAGGATGAGGGCGACGGCTCCGATGTAGAAGCCTGCGCCTTTCTTCTTGTTCATAGCAGCCATTGCTATTCCTCCTTGCCGGCGCCATCGCCGTCATCGGCTGCGCCCTTGGATGCGAGACGGGCCTGGGATGCGAGCGCGCCGATGGCAAGGACGCCGGATGCGGCAGCGAGCCCCAGATACGATCCTCTCCACCAGGTCATGCGCTTCTCGACCTTTGCCGTCGTGTTGTAGCGGTTCACGAGGTTGCTCTGTGCCAAGGCATAGAGCACGTTGTGTGCCGATTCCTTGACATGCTGCTGCAGGTTCGCATCATGCTCGACCGTTGCCATGCCTGCCTGGATCCCATTTGCCTGGGTCCTGAACAACTGGTTGCCCTCGATCGTGGTGCCGGCGCTGTCGAAGCCGGAGATGCCACGAGTATCGTAGCAGCTGACGCCGGAATTGAGGACAGCGGCATAGAGGTCGACGTCGTCGTAAATGTCGGTGACGAAGTAGCCGCGCCCTCCCCATTCGTTTTTGAGGATGTCGGTCATGAGGCCTTCGGAGCAGGTGCACTCGACGGCACCGATCTTGCTGAACGATGTCATCACGCCCTTGAGGCGGCGCGACGGATCGTCTGTGGCATACTTCGCAGCCTCGAACGCAATCTGGAAGGCGCGCAGATCCCCTTCGCGTGCCTTCTGCTCGCTCATGTACGGAGCGACACCGGCGCGGTTCGTTTCCTGGTCATTGAAGGCAAAGTGCTTCGGTGCGACCACGAGGCCGAAGTCCTCGGCACCGACCGCGAATTCCATGCCACAGGTGCCGGTCAGCACCGGATCTTCGGAATAGTACTCGCCGTTGCGGCCGTTATAGGCATGGCGGTGGGTATTGAGGCCCGGACCCCAGAGGATCGGCAGGCCGACAAAGAGCGATTCCTCGCCGACGAGCTGGCCCTCCGCATACATGAGATCGGGATCGAACGATGCAGCGAGCAGCGTGGCTCCGCCCAGGACGCTTCCCTGCCATGCGGCATTGGGGTCTTTCGCATCGATTGCCCAGGGGGAGTTGGCATCGACATTGGCTGTCAGCGACACCGCGAAGCCGATGCCCATGTTCTCGGTCATGTTCGCTTCGCAGAGCCCCAGAGACTTCACGCCTGGGATGGCAGGGCCGCCGAACGTCGCAAGGAAGAGCGCTTCCTTGAGAGACATCTTGTCGAGGGCATCGTTCCAGAGCTCGTCGTCGTAGTCGAGTCCCGCAAGATCCCAGAACATCACGTCCGAGCTCTTGTCCCAGACGATGCCGGAAGTGTCGTCTGTGGTCCTGACCTCGTAGTAGTTGCCGTTCAGGTAGTCGATAAGCTGGGAGTCCGTGAGCGTGAGGTCGGAGTAGGAGTGCGGGTAGGTCCCTGCCCAGTCTGCGCGGGAAAGATAGGTGACCTCGCCCGGCTGGAAGTGGTTCCAGTCTGCATAGTCGAGATGGTTGCTCACTGCCACGCCCGTCTTCGAGACCGAGAACGCATCGGCAGGAAGGACGGCATCCGTGACATCGAGACGCCAGGCATGGGACGCATCTGCGCTTCCCGCGAGGCGTCCGGCATCGACGCCCGAGGCAGCAAGGACTGCATTCAGGGCATCGTGGGCGCCATTGCCAAAGGCGAACCAGTAGGTGCCCGGCTCGAAGACAAAGGAGCCCGTCGTGCCGTCCGCATTCGTCTTTGTCCCGTCATAGCTTGCAAGGTGCTCGAGATCGACCTCGACCGTCACGGTCTCATGGCCACCCGGCTGGATGACGGAGGTCTTCGCGAAGCCCAGAAGCTGGATGGCAGGCTTCTCGACGCCTCCTGCCACATACGGTGCCTGTCCATAGATCTGGACGACCGAGCGGCCCTCAGAAGACCCGGTGTTTGCGACATCGACCGCGACGGTAAGGCGCACCTCGGTGCTGCCCTGCTTGCCCTTCGTGACCGAAAGCTTCGGCTCGCCTGCAAATGTCTGCACGAACGTCGTGTAGGAAAGGCCGTAGCCGAAGCCATAGGTGACCTCGGAGGCGTAGTCCCAGCGGTCTTCGAGGACCGTGGCGCCAGCAGCAGAGGAGGCATTGCCCTGTCCGAGCACGGCGTCGGCGTAGCGCGTCTCATAGTAGCGGTAGCCAGTATAGATGCCTTCTGCCTCGACCACATAGTGGGAAGAGGTATCGGACATACCGCTCGGACGGGTCAGGACATCCTTTGCATTCGCATAGCTGTAGCTGCCCATGTTCTGCATGGCAGGAGCGCTCATGTTGTGTGTTGCCATGATGTCGGAAAGGCAGCCCGACGGGCTCTCGCGGCCAATCAGGATATCTGCGACGCCCAGAAGGCCATAGCAGCCCGGGAAGCCGACAGAGAGGATGGCAGAGATTCCCTCGTCGTCGACAAGCTCTCTGACCTCCATCGTGTTGGAGGAGTTCAGCAGCACGATAACGTTCTGGGAGCACTGCTTGGCCATCTCGATCGCGGCACGCTCGTTGTCGGTCAGGGCAAGCGGCTCTTTGGCACCGGTCCCTTCGGCTACGCCGCCCGGCAGATAGTCGATATTCTCGGCGCTCGGACGTCCCAGGACGACGATGGCTGCATCGGAGTACTGGCCGAAGCTGTCACGGAAGCCCGGCGCTGCCTCTTCGAGCTGGTCCTGCGATGCCTCACGAGGATCGAATGAAGGGGAAGCAGGCTCGTTGTTGCCGAGCTTGTTGCTCTGGTTCACCGCATCATAGGCGGAGATCATCGTGGGGTTCAGCTCGAGGCCTGCACCCTCAATCTCGAACTCGTCTCCCGCCCAAGACTGAATCGTCGGAGCAGGATCGCTGAAGACAATGGCAGAAGAGCCATCCGGATTCTTCACGTGCTTCTTTGCGGCAGCGGTCGCGATGGTGTGGGCGAAGTCGGTCGATGTATCAGACCCCAGCGCCTGCTCGAGCGTGATGCAGGGGCCGGTCGCCTTGGTGCCCATGCCGGAGCCGAGAAGGGGCGTATGGGAACGAGAGCCGAAGAGCGTGACGCGCTCGCCAGGCGCAAGAGGCAGGCCGCGGCCATCTGCGGTCTCGTTCTTCAGAAGGACCGTACCAGAGACTGCCTGGCGCCTTCCCATATCGATTGCCTTCTGGATCAGTGCATGCGAATTTCCGGAACCATCTGCGTTGAGAAGCTCCTCGCTTGGCCTGAATGCCTGATACAGCGGCTCTGCGTCGGTGCTCGTCGAGATGAACTCGGAGCTCTTCGTACCGAAATTCTGGTCGAGCGTCGCAGCATACTGCTCGACAGCGCCGCCGATGCCCGATGCCGCCGCAAGGCCCAGCGCTCCTACCGAAAAGAAGCCGCGGCGGGTCATCAGCCTGTGTTCTGGTGACTTCTTGCCCATGTACTTCACTCCCCCATTTCGCATGGATATCTCTCTGCCTGCGCATGGCAGGCACCTATTTCCCTGCCTGGCCTTTAGAGCCAGGCGCGGTTGCCATATTGGATTGGATTTCTTGTGGTGCCGAAGGCCCTACGTCCAGTTGCCTCCGCCGCCCTTGCCCTTCAGGCTGTAGGCGCCGTTCTCCTTCCTGACGCGCCAGAACTCGGCCGTGTCGGAAAGCGCGCCGGCCTTGGCAGCGATCAAGTTCCTGCCAGGCTGGAGCGTGATGTCGAACGTGAAGACCTTGTCTGCCTGCTTCGCTGCCACAGCCTCGCCGTTCACGCAGAGCGTGACTTCCGGCTGGTTCGAGTAGACCTTGACGCGGATCTTGTCCTGTGCACGGTCGCGGAACCTCTTCGAGCAGATGTGGACCATGGGCTCGGGGTTCCACCAGCACTTGTAGAGATAGAACGCATCCTTCTTCGTCGCCCGGTCGAAGGTGACGAGCCCCTTGTGGTTCATGCCGGGCTCGCCGCCCTGGTCTCTGGCGTCAGCCGCGAAGTCGAACATGTTCCACACATGCGTCGCCCACAGATACGGGTGCCTGCCGAAGAAGCGCAGCATGTACTCATGGTAGATGCACTGGTACTCTTCCGTGTGGTCGCCCCGCCTGGGGTGCTCGGAGTGCAGGTTCGGCATTGCCTCGCATCCGTACTCGCTCATGCCGACCGTGCGCTTCGGATGCACGAGATGGAAGAAGCCGAACCACAGGTCGTTCAGGAACAGGCCTGGCACATACCATCCCAGATAAAGGTTCCAGCTGACCACATCGCTCACGAAGGCTGTCCGGTTGAAGGGGCCGCACATCGCGTAGCAGGCAAGCGTCGTGAACCGCGCAGGATCGAGCTTGTGGCAGAGGTCGTTGAGCGCATGGTGGTTCTCGAGCATCGCCTTCTTGTCGTGCGTCGAGATCGTGATCTCGTTCGAGAGGCCCCAGCACACGATGGACGGATGGTTCGCGTTCTGGACGATGAGCTCTTCCATCTGCGAGCGGGCATTCCCGTTGCCGTGGGCAAGATGCTCGGAGATGTAGGGAATCTCTGCCCAGACGACAAGGCCCCGCTCGTCGCAGAGGTCATAGAAGTGCTGGTCATGCTGGTAGTGGGCAAGGCGCACCGTGTTGGCGCCGACCTCGCAGATCAGCTCGATGTCCTCCTCGTGCATGGCAGGCGTGAGCGCATTGCCGATGCCCTTCCTGTCCTGGTGGCGGGAGACGCCGTGCAGAGGATAGCTCCTGCCATTCAGGAAGAAGCCCTTCTTCGGGTCATAGGAGAAGCTCCTCACGCCGAAGCGCGTGCTCACCTCGTCGAGCTGCGTGCCATCTGCCGCCACGAGCACGGCCTCTGCACGGTAGAGATAGGGGTCATGCGTGCCATCCCAGCGGTGCGCGCCTTCGAGCATGAGCGTCACATCCGTGCCGGTGCCCGAGGCCACACATGCTCCGTCCGCATCGAAGATGCGGACCTTCGTCTCGCAGCTTCCGGCGTCCGGACCCGAGACCCAGGTCCTCACCTGGACCGGCGCATCCCTGTCCCCGTCATGCACCTCAGGCACCACATGGATGCCCGGCGTGCCAGCATATCCAAGCTCGAAATGCGTCTTCGGTACCACGATCAGCTTCACGTCGCGATAGATTCCTCCGTAGAACGTGAAGTCTGCCTTCTGCGGATACACGCGATCATTGATGGAATTGTCGACTGCCACCTCGAGCTCGTCTGCAGTCCCTGCCGGAGCCAGCACGTCCGTGGCATCGACCCTGAAGGTCGAATATCCACCATCATGGTGGGCAAGCAGATGTCCATTGACCGTCACGTCGGCAGAGGCATTGACGCCGCGGAATTCGAGCCATGCCTCCATGGTGGCAGCATCGAAGCCGTCAGGGACCTCGAAGCGGCGCCTGTAGGTGCAGGTGCCACGCCAGTAGTCGTTTCCTCCATCCTGGCCATCCTCGGCGTTCCAGGTATGCGGTACATCGACCTGAACCGTTTCCCCCGAAGGGCCTGTGAACTGCCAGCCCTTGTCCAGATCAAGACAATTGCGCACTGTCCCTCCTGTCTCCCATTTCCTGACTCCTATACTAGTATATCAGTCATACCGGAATCGTCGGAATCTCTCTCTTTTTCCTGCCCATCGGCCAGTGGTTATATATCAGTTGTGAACGGAGTTCTTCCACACTGTGCTGCTGGCATTATGCATTTTTTGCTGGTAATGCGCTATTCAATTCGTCCTATAGGGGCAATCATTCGTTCAGATTCCTCAATTGTCATCCATCAAACTCGTATATTTGTACGAATTACAAGATGTCTTATATATCAGTATGTATGCCACTCCGGAGCAAATCCGGAGCCGGCAGCTCCTTCCACACGTTCTGGGGTGGCGGTAACAGAAGGGCTGGCGGCATGATGTACGCTCTCCGAGTCCTCTTCTTGGACTTCGCGAAAGCAGGTGAGATATCTGTCGTTGGGCCCGGGAATGACCTCTGATTCAAGTCACCGGACCTCGATCTGTATATAGGGGGTCTTCGATGCACGAAGAACCTGGCAGCCCCATCGACGAAAACGTCAAATGCCTCTCCGAGGGCGATGAAGCAAGCGCGTGGGCAGAGCGATGGCTCTCGCCCGAGCGCCTCGCACCCTACCTCGCGTCGTGCGGCGGCATAGAGAAGGCGCTGGACCTCTACGAGTGGAACGCCACCCTCACGCAGGTAGTCATGCGCAAAATCTGCCGCTTCTAGGTCGCGCTGCGAAATGCCTACGACCGCGTGATGTGCGAGCGCTGGGATTCTGGGTCCATCTCACCGACCGTTCCCGCGAGACCGCGATATGGAGGACGTGCCTCTATCGCGCGTGGCCGAAGGGGACGAGAAGGAAGGAGTTCCAGCACCTGCTGAACGGAATACTCCGCGTGAGGAACCGGGCAGCACACACCGAGCGCCTGTTCAACCCTGCCGAGGCAGAGCTCTCTTCCCTCTCGGCAGTTTCTGACGCCATGAGCTGAAATAGCAGCCAGGGTGCATGCCATTGCTTCTGCGAGCAAGGACTTTGAGGCACGCCACCGCTCATGCAGGAACAGCCAGGCTAAAGAGCAGAATGCCTCCCGGCCTTGCCGGGAGGCATTCTGCATGTTTTCTGGCTTAGCGCTCTTCTTCGAAGAAGCCGAAGTAGTCGTGGGCATTTCTGTAGGAGATGTCCTCCACGATCCCGCCGAGCCATTCTTCGTCGGCAGGAATCCTTCCCTGCTCTGCCCATTGCCCGAGAAGGCGGCACAGGACACGCCGGAAGTACTCATGGCGAGGATACGACAGGAAGCTGCGCGAGTCGGTCAGCATGCCGCAGAAGTTGGCAAGCAGGCTCTCCTGGGCAAACACTTCGAGCTGCCTCGTTATCCCTGCGAAGGAATCGGAGAACCACCAGGCGCATCCCAGCTGCATGCGCTGCCGCACGCCGCCCTGGAAGGACTGCATGAGGGTCGCAAGCCCCATCCACTGCGCCTCGTCGAGAGAGTAGAGTATCGTGCGCGGAAGCGCAGAGTGCGTCTGCGCTGCATCGAGAAGCGATGCCACCTCATGCACCAGGCCCGGCTGGTCTCCGACCGAATCGAAGCCGGTGTCAGGACCAAGCTCCTGGAAGCGGCGGGTATTCGCATTGCGGAAGACATTCATGTGGAGCTGGAGCGTCCAGCCATGGGACTCGTACTCCCCCATCAGGAAGAGCGTGAGTGCCGTGCGGTAGGCCTCTGCCTCCTGAGGAGAGACCGGCTCATGGGCAAGCGCCTTAGCGACGATGGCCGCGACCTCTTCCTCATCTGCCGCGACGAACCTGAAGCTGTTGAGTCCATGGTCAGCAAGACGGCCGCCCACCGTGTGGAACGCCTCCACGCGCTGCGCTACTGCCTCCTTAAGGCTCTTCCAGTCCACGATCTCGATACCGGACGCTGCCGAGAGACGCTGCATATAGGACGCAAATCCTTCTGCCTCGATAGCGGAGAGGGCATCAGGACGGAAGGTCGGCAGCATCTTGAAGCCGGGGTCCCTCTCTTCGGCGAGCTTCCTGTGCCAGGAAAGATCGGATGCCGGATCGTCGGTCGTGCAGATGCAGCGCACGCCGAAGCGGCGGATGAGGCCGCGGGCAGAAAAGCCAGGCTCTGCAATGCGCTCGTTTGCGCGCCGCCAGATCTCGGGCGCATTCTTCTCCGTGATTGTGAGGTCTATCCCGAAGGCACGGCGCAGCTCCAGATGGCTCCACTCATAGAGCGGATTGCCTGGTGCCCGCCCGATCGTGCGGACATAGGCACAGAACTTCTCGTATGGCTCCCCGTCGCCGGTGATCAGGCGCTCCGGCACGCCCTCCGCACGCATCAGGCGCCACTTGTAATGGTCGCCTCCGCCATTGTCGAAGAGCCACAGCTGGGTCAGGTCCTTGAAGTGCACATCCTCGACGACCTGGGCCGGATCGAGATGGCAGTGGTAGTCGATGATGGGCTGGCCTTCTGCATGCCCATGGAAGAGCTTTCTGGCCCACTCGGTGTCGAGCAGGAAATCATCGTCCATGAACATGGAGATCATGCCTCCTTGGCAAGGGCGGCGTCCTTCTCGAGCGTCTCCCAGATGCCGTTGATGTAGGTGCAGCCAAGCGCCCTGTCATAGAGGCCATAGCCCGGACGTCCGGTCTCGCCCCAGATCATGCGGCCATGGTCGGGACGGATATAGCCGTCGAACCCGTTCTCGAAGAGCGCCCGGCACATGCGCCAGACATCGAGCGAGCCTTCGCGGGACAGGTGCGGCGCCTCGTAGAAGTCCTTGCTCTTTCCCGGCTCGAGATAGCGGATGTTGCGCATGTGGACGAAGTGGATGCGTCCGCGCTTAGAGAACTCGTCGAGGATCGCATAGACGTCGTTTGCGGGCTCCTCCGCGATCGACCCGCAGCAGAGCGTGATGCCGTTCGCGGGGGAATCGACCGCACGGCAGAGCCAGTCGAGGTCGTCGCGGCTCTTGATGATGCGGGGAAGGCCGAACATCGAGTAGGGGGGATCGTCCGGATGGATCGCCATCTTCACGCCGCACTCCTCGCAGGTCGGGATGATGGCCTTGAGGAAGTAGACGAGGTTGTCGCGCAGGGCCTGCTCGTCGACGTCCCTGTAGAGCTCGAAGAGCTCCTTCAGGTGGGCGAGGCGCTCGGGCTCCCAGCCGGGAAGGACATAGCCGTCCGTGCCGTGCGCGTAGCGCTCGAGCAGCGCGTCCGGGTCGTCGGGGATGTCCTCCTTCCTGAAGCAGAGCGTGGAGGATCCGTCGGGAAGGCGATAGTCGAGGTCGGACTTCACCCAGTCGAAGACCGGCATGAAGTTGTAGCAGATGACCTTGACGCCGAACTCGGCGAGATTCCTGATGGTCTCCTTGTAGTTCTCGATGTAGCGGTCGCGGGAGGGAAGGCCTGCCTTGATGTCGTCGTGGATGTTCACGGACTCGATGACCTCGCACCCGAGGCCATGCTCCGCCGCCTGGCCCACGAGCGCCGCGATCTTCTCCTTCGGCCATACCTCGCCTGCCGGCACGTCCATCAGGCATCCGACGATGCCCGAGACGCCCGGGATCTGATGGATGTAGTCCAGAGGGATCGGATCGGACCCTTCCCCGTACCACCTGAATGTCATCTTCATGAGCGGAATCCTCTTTTCGCTGTGATGCCTATCCGACATAGTGCTTGATCGTTGCTGCAACGGCTCCCGGACCGGAAAGCTCCTCGAGCAGCATCTGCTCCACCTTCGCGCCGAGCCCCGCCTCATAGAGGTCGACGACGAAGATCTCCCTGTTCGAAAGGATCGGCCCTGCCGCAGCATGCACGGATGCCGCATCGGCACAGCCGAGCGAAAGCGGAGAGAGCTGTGCCTGGAGCTCGTCCAGGAGCGGATCGGGGCTGGGGTCGAACGGAGCGCCATTGTCGTCCACGCCGATCAGGTAGCGCAGCCACCCTGCGATCGCGAGCGGGATGAAGGTCAGGCCGGACGGATCGAGGTCCGGATTCTCTGCATAGGCCTTGAGCGTATGCCCGAAGCGCACCGGCACCTTCTGGGAGGTATCGGTCGCGATGCGCTGCGGCGCATCGGGGAGCGCCTTGTTCGGCAGGCGCTTCTCGACGAGCTCGTCGATGAAGGAGCCTGGGTCGATCACCTTGGGATCGACGACGACGGGCAGGTCCTCGTCGTAGCCGATATGGCGGATCAGCGCCACCAGATCCGGGTTTTCCATCTCCTGCCAGATGCGCGTATAGCCGAGAAGGCACCCATAGACGGCAAGCGCCGTGTGGAGCGGATTCAGGCAGGCGGTGACCTTCATCGTGTCGGCACGCTCAGCCGTCTCGCGGTCGCAGAGGATGACGCCGCCGGCCGAAAGGTCGGGGCGGCCGTTCGGGAAGGAGTCCTCGACGACGAGGTAGTGCGCCTGCTCGGTGTTGGAGAAGCCGGCGAAGTGCGCACGGCCGGCAGCGATGAGCGGCAGGTCGCCGAAGCCCTGCTCCTTCAAGGCCGCTTCCGTCTCGGGGGAGGGGTTCGGCGTGATGCGGTCGATCATGGTCCAGGGGAAGCTCACCCGGGACTCGTCGGACACATAGGAGACGAAGCCCCCGTCCACGAATCCGTGCTCCTGCCATGCCTGGGCGACATCGAGGACCGCCGTGCGGAAATGCTCGCCGTTGCGGCTGAAGTTGTCGGTCGAGACCATGGCGATGGGGGCAGCCCCTGCCTGGTAGCGGGCATGGAGCAGGGCTGCGAAGGTCCCCATCGTCGTCTTCGGCGCAGCGGGGCCGGAAGCGAAGTCGCTCTCTGCCGGGGCAGAGAAGCTGCCATCTGCCGTGCGCAGGGCATAGCCCTTCTCGGTGATCGTCACCGTGACGAGCTGGAGCTCGGGGCTCTCGAAATAGGCCCTGGCACGTGCCCAGTCCTCGGGACGCTCCGCATTCGCGAAGAGCGCATCTGCCGTCGAGGCAAGGACACGCTCCGAAAGCGAGCCATCGGGATTCATGATGACCTGGAGGATATCGTCGTTGTACGGCTTGTAGAGCTCGTCGACCGTGAAGGGGCGGAAGGTCTCCATGACGACGACGCCGCGGGAAAGCTCTCCTGCATCGATCAGGTCCTGGGCGATGGCTGCATGGAAGGCGCGGTAGAGGTTGCCACCTCCCACATGGATCCACACCGGCTGCTTCCTGCCGGCCTCGCGCACGGCATCGACGTCGCCTTTCGGCAGCCTGATGCCGTGTTCCTCGAATTCCCTGCGCTGGCTCTGCCACTGTTTGAGGGACAACATGTCGATCTCCTTGACTTTAGGGCGCTGTTCGGGCTCCTGCTTGGTATTGATGGTGGTACTAGTATATCAGTTGAATCGGCTTGTATAGTACAGTTTCGCCTGAAATTCTTGAGATTTCGGTCACTGTCTGATACCAATTCTTGCTAATGCCCCAAATATGCCCAAACAGATGTGGGAGCAGCGCAGAACCCAGCGCAATTCTCCGCCTATACTCGTATATCAATCATGCCGGTTCGCTGCTGCATGAAAATGAACTAATATACTCTTGAGCGTCATCAATACCAACCAAGGAGCTGTCATGGCAGACGAGCAGACCCAGGAATCAGGAGAGAGCCTCCAGCTCAGAGCCTACGAGACCATCCGCGAAGGCATCCTGTATGCGACCTATGCCCCCGGAGACAGGCTCCAGGTCAAGGACCTGTGCCAGGATCTCGATATGGGCAGGACCCCGGTCCGCGAATCCCTGGTACGTCTCAGGCAGGAGGGGCTGGTCGAGACCGTTCCCCAGAGCGGCACCTACGTGCGCTGCATCAGCCTGCGCTCTGTCGAATGCGCACGCTATGTGCGCGAGACCCTCGAGCGCCAGGTCGCGGTCGAGTGCTGTGCACGCATCGATGCCGCGGGCGAGGAGCTGCTCTCCCAGATCATGCACCGTGCCCAGGAAGCCTGCGCGTCCCACGGGACACGGGAGTTCTTCGACAGCGACAACGAGTTCCATGAGGCGCTCTACCGCATTGCCGGAAGGGACCGGGTCTGGGAGTGGCTCGGCACCCTCGATATGGACCTGCAGCGCTACCGGTGGCTGCGCGTGCTGACAGAAAAGCTCGACTGGAATGCGATCATGCACCAGCATGACAGGATCTTCGACGCAATCTCCGGCCACGATGCAGAGGAGACCGACTTTCTGGTCAGCAACCACCTGCATCTGCTGTTCGAGGAATCCTCTGCCGTCATCGACCGCTTCCCCACCTACTTCATCGAGGACCGCCCCCAGAAGCAAGCGCATGGCCGCGCCTGAGCCTGCCCAGAAGCATCAGCCCCGTCGGCTAAAGACATCTTCTCGAGCATGCAGCAGCCCGCACTGCCGCTCTGCCGCGCATCTTCTACAATCGGGAGCAGAGAAGGGCTTTGGCCCTTCGGAAAAGCGATCAGAAAGGCGGGCTCATGCCAAAAGGGCGTATGGAAGCCATGAGCGACGGCGTCATTGCAATCATCATCACGATCATGGTCCTTACCATCTCGGCTCCTGAAGGAGCGACGTTCGAAGACCTTGCCTCGCTCGGCCCGGCAGTGCTTTCCTACGCAATCAGCTTCGTCGGCGTCGGCACCTACTGGAACAACCACCACCATCTGCTGAATCTGGTGCAGCGGGTCGACGGCAGGATGCTGTGGTCGAACCTGCTCTTCCTCTTTGTCATGTCCTTCATGCCGGTAGCGACCGACTGGCTCCAGAAGACCCATTTCCAGACGCTTCCGACCACCGTCTACGTCGTGCTCAACCTGCTGCTGTCGCTTTCCTACATGAACCTCGAGCGCGTCATCCGCCACGACCTGGCGTGCCAGTACTCCGTCACGGGCATGGAAGAGCTCCAGAAGCGCTCGCTGGTGAAGGAGCGCGCAACGCTTGGCCTGGAAGTTGCTGGCATCGTTCTGGCAATCTTTGCTCCCCAGACGCATATCGCCTTGGCCGCCATAGCGCTTGCCTTCGCATTCTGGGTGGTCCCTGACCTGAGAATCGTGCATCTGCTCGATTTCATGTCCTCGGACAGCGAAGACGGAACACGTTAGGCCAGAGAAGAAGGCTTCCTTCGGCAGAGGCCGAGCGCAGCACGGCGCCTTCTTTCCGACAGCTGTCTTCTTCTCCCTTTCCATGCTAGAGCGAAGGCTGTAATGGGGTATCAACACAGGAAGGCCGCCAGGGCCGCACAGCGGTCTTCGGCTTCCCGGAACCTGCGATGCCGGCACATGGCAAAAAAGGAGAGGATAACGATGAAGCTTCTTCGTGCAATGCGCGAGCCCCTGAAGTATGTCCAGGGCAAGGATGCGCTCCTGAAGTTCAAGGACGAGATGGGATACATGGGGAGCCGCTGGCTCTTCATCTGCTCCAAGAGCGGCTACAAGGCCTGTCACGACAAGATCGAGCAGAGCTTCGGCGATGACTCAAGCTATCGCCGCTACGAGGTCTTCGGCGGCATCTCGAGCAAGGGCGAGATTGCCAAGATGAAGAAGATCGTCGAACAGGACAAGATCGACGCCGTGGTTGCCTGCGGCGGCGGCTCGGCAGTCGATACCGCAAAGGCGACAGCCTACTACACCGGCAAGAAGGTCGTCATCATCCCGACGGTCGCCGCGACCGATGCCCCCTGCACCGGACTCTCCGTCATCTACAACGACGACGGCAGCTTCGACAAGTATCTCTTCTATCCCCAGAACCCGGACGCCGTGATGGTCGACTCCCAGGTCATCGCTGATGCACCGGCACGCTTCCTCATTGCCGGCATGGGCGATGCTCTGGGCACCTACTTCGAGGGCCGCGCCTCCATCCGCACCGAGTCCCCGAGCCTTGAAGGCACCGGCATCACGCGTGCCGGCATGGCACTGGCAAAGCTCTGCTACGAGACACTCAAGAACTACGGAAAGCAGGCTCTTGCTGCCTGCGAGAACCATGTGGTCACGCCGGCACTCGATGCAATCATCGAGGCAAACGTCTATCTGTCCGGCGTGGGCGCAGACAACGTGAACTGCGCTGCTGCCCACTCGTTCTATAACGGGCTCACGGCACTCGGCGGCCATAGCGTGCCGCACGGAAACTGCGTCGCCTTCGGCACGCTGGTCCAGCTCACGCTCGAAGGTGCCACGAAGGAGGAGTTCGAGGACATCCAGGACTTCTGCCTGGAGGTCGGCCTGCCTGTGACGCTCGAAGAGCTCGGCGTCACGACCGACGAGCAGATCCACACGATCGCAGAGCATGCCTGCGTCCCCGGCGAGACGATCCACAACCTTGCAGGCGATGTCACGCCCGACGAACTCTATGCCGCCATCGTCGCGACCAATGCCCAGGGCGAGGCACTGCTTGCTTCCAAGGGCGAGGGCTCCACTGCCTGCTAGCAGGCACTCCTGCCCCATCCGCCGCATGGAGAAGGGGATTCTGGCCAGGCCAGGGTCCCCTTTTCCCTGCCTATGGGACAGGGAAAAGGACGCAGAGCCGATGCTTCCCTATGCCACGAAGCCGCCGGCACGCAGCATCCAGAGCCACAGCGTGAGCGTCAGGGCGCATCCCAGCGTTGTCATCATCACGATGGTCGAGGTGAGCGTCCCGTCGTGTCCCATATTGCGCGCCATAACATAGCAGCTCACCGTGGAGGCAGACCCCAGCATCACAAGCAGGGCAATGAGCTGCTGGTTGCGAAATCCCATATGGATAGCCAGGGGCATGAAGACCACGACGAGCCCCACAAGCTTCACGACGCTTGCCACGGCAGAGGCGCCCAGGCTCCTGCGCGCAGGCGGAACCTGAACTCCGCCCCCAGAGCCATGAGACCCAGAGGCGTCGCGAGCACCGCCACGTTGCCAACGGTCGACGCCAGAATCTTGGGCATGGGCAGGCCCAGAAGCGACCAGGCAAACCCTGCAGCGATTCCCAGGATGATGGGGTTGGTCGCAACGCCGAAGAGCGCCTTGCGCACCAGCGCGCCCACCGTAGGGCCAGACGAGCCATCTCCTGGCGCCGTGAGCGTAAGCACCACTACGGCAGCCACGTTGTAGAGCGGAACGCTCCCCAAGATCATGAGCGCCGCCATGCTGGTCGAAGAGCTTCCATAGACATTCTGGATGAAGGCAATGCCCAGAATCGCTGCCGAGCTGCGGCAGCTCGCCTGGATGAATTCGCCGCGCTCGGCCACATCGTGCACGACCAGATGGGACAGCAGCACGATTGCCACCATGCTCGCCGCTGTAGCGACGAAGCAGAACAGCACATAGCGCCCATCCCAGGCAGCCACAAAATCCTGGGTCGCAAGATCCTGGAACAGCAGGACGGGAAGGGCCACTTTGAACACGAAGGCGTTGAGGTAGTCTGCAAAGCGCCTGTCCATCAGCCCGATATGCCGCAGGAACATGTCCAGGAGCATGGTAAGAAAGATGGGAAATGTCGCATTGACGCTGAAGATGAAGCTGTCCACAAGGTTCCTTTCGCAATCCGCCTGTGCCGTGGCGCCACCCACCGGCAGCGACGCAGTCTGAGGCATTGTAGACCCAGGCGCATCGAGCGGACGGATCCGCAACGCCCCGGTTACCACATGCAGGCAAGAACGCCAAAGTCTGCAGCCGGACCAGGTCGTGCGTCCTCCCTTGAAAGGAAGCTTCCTTAGAGGCAGCCAGCCATTCAAGCTGTTCGCCGCTTGATGATTCTCGGGGAACGGCATCAGGCTGCCAGGAGAAGAAGCCCGGAAAGCCCCTGCGGCACAGTCTCCAAAGCACCGCATCGGAGCGCGCTCCATACGCCATGCCAGCCGTCTGAAGCGGCAAAAAGGGCTCTTCGCTGTTTCTGGCGGGCAACACCTGCCAGCTTCTTCTGGGAAGCGAAGCCCAGGTGGCCCCATCTCAGGAATGTCATCGTTCTGTAGCAGGCGATGCTCCTGAAGCCCCTGGCAGCGCTGCGGCGGACCGGATCGTCGCATCGAGGCCTTCGCGGACAGACTCTCTCTTCCGCCAGCTGGGCATGCGCTCCCGCTCCTTCCCGAGCGTTCCTGTTGTGGCCTTCATCTCGGCCAATGGGGAGCGCATCATCCAGGAACAGAGCCTGCCGAGTGCGGCCGCACGCCTCGGCATCCGCCAGACAGCCCCGCCCGGCATGCGCAGCGCCGAATCCATCTGGACCGCCGTCAGCCCGGGGGCCATGACCAGCGTCTGTGGCTCGAAAAGGGCATGAGGCGTGAGCCCATCCTGCCCCCTGGCATGGATGCCATGCTCCGTGTGTTTTGTCAACACGGTCTTGTCCGAGATTGCCCGCTGACCAGTTTCGCTAGGAACGCATTCCTGCTGAAGCCCGGCGGATCGGCAATGCGCATGCTCTTCTTGTCCGCGAGCTCTTCCTCCGTCCCGGCCTCCTTTGCCCGGTTGAGGGCAGCCCAGCCCTTGAGCCAGCCAGCGCGCCTGCTTGCGTGCGTGATGATGGAGACTGCCGCGGACCTGTCCGGCGTGTCCATGGCACATAGGGCAGACTGGAGCCTCCGGGCCGGACTTATGGCCCATGCGAGCCGCTCCGGCACCCGGGCCACTGCGATACCGAAAGGACATTTCCCAGGCTTTGCCGGACGGACCTGCAGACGTGGCTGCAGCTGGCCGGGCGGGACTGAAGGCAAGGCATCGGCAGCTAGACGCTCAGCTCCGCTTCCGCGAACAGGACCGCCTTGCCGGCAATCTTCACACGGCCGTCCGCCAGGGTAGCACGAAGCTCGCCTCCCCGCTCGGATGCCTGATAGCAGCTGAGCTCCGTCTTTCCCAGCCTTGCACACCAGTACGGCGCAATCATGCAGTGCGTGCTGCCGGTTACGGGATCCTCGTCGATAGCGAGCTTGGGTGCAAAGACCCGCGAGACGCAGTCGTATTTCTCGCCTCGTGCCGTCACGGCCACAAGAAGCCCATCCAGCTCCTTCATGCGTCCCTGGTCGGGATGGAGCTCGCGGACGTCTTTCTCCGAGGGAAGCACGAGCATAAGATCACGGTCGAGATAGGCCTCCTTGGGCCTCACGCCAATCGCTGCCTCCATAGCATCAGTGACAGGAACGGCTGTGCAGGCGTAGGACGGAAAGTCCATCACATAGAGGTCGCCCTGCCGCTCGACAGAGCACCTGCCCACCTGCGTGTCGAAGGCAATGGATGCGGCATCCGGACAATAGAAGCGGAAGAGCACGAATGCGGTGCCGAGGGTCGCATGCCCGCAGAAGTCGATCTCACCGCCCGGCGTGAACCAGCGCAGATGCCACCCTTGCTGCTCCCGCACGACGAATGCCGTCTCCGAGAACCGGTTCTCCTTCGCGATGTCTTGCATCAGCCGGTCGGTAGGCCATTCGTCGACGACGCAGACGGCAGCCTGGTTCCCGCAAAAGAGCTGGTCGGTAAAGGCATCGACAATGTATTGCTTCATGGAAGTCTCCTGTTTCTGCCGCTTTCCAGAGCGTGACCATTCTCCCACAGCCCCGGCTCTCTGCCAGGGACGCCTGCAAAGGCAGACAGACTCTTGACGGCACGGCACTGCCCTGAAGCGAAGTCCTGTTGCCAAGGACGGCTATGATGGCAGTCAGAAGAGCCGCGAGAAAGGTGAAGCATGGAGAAGCTGCCGCCTCTGCAGAAGGTCTATGAAGCATGGAGCGCCCTTGCCGATGGCAGGGTCGAGATGGGAGAGGACACCGCAGACGTCGCTTCCTCGAACGGTGCCAAGCACTACATGGTCAGCTGGACCGAAGACACGTATTCCTCGAACGACAATGCAAGCTACTGGCAAGGATATGCAGGATATCCCGTCCTCGCTGTCCTCATGAAGCAGGGAAAGCTGCCCTGCGCCGATATGCTCGTCCCCCGCTTTGCGCATATCGACTGGAATGCCCTCAACAAGAAGCACAAGAGGGACTATGCCGCAGCGGCACAGGAAGCCTTCGAGGAGGCAGGCCTTGCCGCTGACGAGATCGCTCGGGCAGAGGCGGCAGCCCAGAAGGCGCTCGAGGCCCTGGCGGCCCTTCCCATCAGGATGAAGCGCAAGGGACGCCCTGCCAAGTAAACGAGCAGGAAATGTATCCGCCGTATCATCGAAGCGGACCGATCCAAGCTGTCAGAGCAGCCAGAACAGAGGAGGAGCAATGACTACGACCGAGCTCATCAGACTGGACAATGGATATGCAGAAGGAACCATGGTGCCGGCACTTGCCGGCGAGGGACACGCAAACCTGCTTGTGATCCGCTGTGCCAGGGGCTTTCTCATGTGCGGATACCTGAGCCTCGAGAAGGCAGAGCAGCTCGGCGATGCAGCCGTGCGTGTCGCAGGGTCGAGCTTCGATGAGGTCCTCACGAACAAGATCACCGGCATGACGCCTGCCGCCGAAGCCCTTGGCATCACGCCTGGCATGAGCGGCCGCGAGGCGGCAGGGATCCTGAACCGGCAGTAGGCAGGGGCGCAGCTCCTGCATGTCTGTCCTTCCGCTCATGGATTGCAGGAGTATTTGCCTCATCCTGCCATCCGATACCGTATCATCGGGTGGGCCAGATTGCCGGACACCGCTGCCGGCCCATCACAGATACGAGGCAGGCAGACATCTCTGCCTGCACTTTCCAGAAAGAGGATTCCATGGAACTCACCGGCCGCCAGATCAGGCAGCTCCGCAGCCTCGCCAACAGGCTCGAGGCAACCGTAGGCATCGGCAAGGCAGGCATCACGGATGCTGTCGTGCACCAGATGGACAATGCACTCGAAGCCCATGAGCTGGTGAAGTGCTCTGTCCAGGGAAGCGCTGGCATGGACGCCCGCGAGGCTGCTATTGCCCTCTCCCGACCGACCCATTCTGCCGTCGTCCAGGTCATCGGCCACCGCTTCGTGCTCTACCGCGAGACCCACCGCGACGATGTGGAGAAGATCCAGCTCGTCAAGTAGAGCCTACTCAGACAGCCAATTGCCCAGTCAGCCCGCTTCCAGATGGAGGCGGGCCGACTTTGTATCAGAGGAGCATCGAAAGATGGAGCCATCTGGTCAATGTGCCAGACAGCCAAGCGGAACGACATGGACACCATCAGGCCGCGTGTAGGCATACTTGCCCCCGGTCAGCACCATCAGGAAACTCGGAGCACCCATCTTCTCGTGATCCACCTTCTCAGATAGCGACAAGAGATTGCCGGCGCCTTCCTCTATGCGGTCCTTGCCTCCGAGCTTCACCTCTATGCCAGCCCAGTGCCCATCATTGAGCTGGATGACAGCATCAGCCTCGAGGCCGTTTTTGTCTCGATAGTGATAGATTCTCCCTCCGAGCGGACGTGCATACACGCGCAGATCGCGAACGCAGAGCGTCTCGAACAGATAGCCCATGGTATTCAGGTCGTTGAGCAGTCCTTGCGCATTGCAGCCCAGCGCAGCTGCCGCAAGAGACGGATCGCACAGGTGCCAGACACGTGCCTTGCGAAGCGGTGTCTTGGAACGAAGATTGGGAGCCCAGGCTTCGATATCAGTAATGACATAAAGCCTACGCAGCGCATTGAGATAGACCCTGAGCGTCGGGTCGCTGATCTTGACCGTGTCCTGGACATCTGCCAGAAGGGTTGCCAACGATGCTTCCTGAGCGCTGCAGCGCGCAAGAGAGCGCAGAAGAGCCCGTGTCCTTGATGAATCGAGATCCTGGTTTGCAGCTTGTGAGACATCTGTTTCGCAGAGCGCCTCTATGTAATCTTCCGCGATGCCTGGATCTGGCCTTCCGAACGAGATGGGCGCGGGCCAGCCTCCATTGCAGATGAGTTCAGCATAGCCCTCGATATCGATATCCGAGCTTCCCTGAACGCGCCCATTCTCCTCAAAGAGTTTTGCCAAACTCACGTCTTTGGAGGAATCCCCCGACTCTTCCAGCGTCATGGTATCCATCTCCATGCGCGCGATACGGCCTGTTCCCGTATGCTTCGGAGCATCCTCCTCGTCGAGGCTGAGAGGAGTTGCAGAACCAGTCAAGATATACTGGCCTGGAACGCCGCCCGCAACATCCACGGCATTGATTACCGTATCCCAGAGCACAGGAGCTACCTGCCACTCATCAATCAGGCGCGGTTTGCCTCCTCTCAGCAGGAGAGACGGCTGTATCTCAAGTGCATCCGCGCTAGCAGCAAGCACATCTGGATCGCGAAGCATAAGGGAGCTCTTTGCTACCTGCTGACAGGTCGACGTCTTGCCGCACCACTTTGGCCCGCGTACAAGAAGTGCACCAGAACGGTCAAGACGCTTTGAAAGCTCTTCGTCAGCTATCCTAGGCATGTATTTCATATTAGGCCTCCCATCAGGGAATATTGTACCCTACTTTAGGGTTTGGCTGCTGTTCCGCTTTAGGGTTTGGCTGCTGTTCCGCTTTAGGGTTTGGCTGCCGGCGCAGTCTCCGACATTGCTCGGGCAGCCAAACCTCAGCGCTCATTGCACTTCAGGGACGATATACCGCCTCATCTGCCAGCTCTACCCCATTGAAGATACGCTCCACTGCCTTCTCGTACTCATCTGCCTTGCGGACCTTCCTCACAAGACGCCACACCTTCTGCGGATCTGCGAAAGCGAACCGCGCATAGGACCACCACTCCTTCATGCGGAAGAGGGCATTGCCTCCCATCTCTTCCTCATATCCCTCGAATAGCCTGTCATGGAACTCCCTGATCTCCTCAGCTGTAGCGGCAGGACCGCCTTTTAGCATGCGCCCCAGGGCCGGATTTGCCAGGATGCCCCGGCCCAGGAGGACATGCGTGGTCGCAGGATAGCTCCTCAGCAGCTCTTCGAAGTCTGCGACCGAGAAGATGTCCCCGCTGAATGCGACAGGGAAGGGTGCCTTCTCGAGCGTCTCTCCATAGCATGAAAGATGTGGTGTCCCCCGGTAGAGCTCTGTCCTCACCCGGGGATGGACGATGAGCTCCTTCAGAGGGCAGCGGCAGAGGACAGCAAGGATTCTCCCGTATTCCCCGACATCGGCAAGGCCCAGGCGTGTCTTGACCGAGACAGGCAGAGGCGACCTGGCACAGATGTCCTGGAGAAACCTCTCGAGCCCTTCCGCATCGCGCAGAAGCCCGGCGCCCTTGCCTTTTGCGACAACCGTTCCGGAAGGACAGCCCAGATTGAGATTGACCTCGCTGTACCCGAGCTCGGCCAGAAGGCCCGCTGTCCAGACAAAATCGTCGGCATCCTTCGTCAGCAGCTGGGGGATGACAGAGCGGCCATCCTGTTTTCCCAATGCCTTCAGCGTCTTCTCGGTGAAGGCCTTCCCTGGATGTGCCGGCGCGATGAAGGGGAGATAGCAGCTGTCGAGCGCACCGAAACAGGAAGCATGGGCTTTGCGGAAGACAGGTCCGGTTATTCCCTCCATAGGTGCCAGCGAGAGCTTCACAGGCTTCTCCTCCATCTCGTCTCGGCAGAAACAGCAACTCCATTGTATCCGCCGATGGCGCACCGCCATGAAGTCCCTCAGCATATAGAAGAAGGGAGATGCCCCGAGCATCTCCCCTTTCTGCAATCCGTCCAACTCTTTTATCTCTATGCCTTGTGCCAAGGTGCATGGCCATTCGCGATGTTGAGGAGGCTCGTTGCCAGCCATACCGGCATAGCCCCTCCTGCGCAGTTGACGAGGCCGAAAAGTGCACATCCTGCGCTCGATGGCACCGGCAAGCGCCTGGCCCACCTGGCACACGGTCATCATGGCCGTGCCGCCACGTGTCAAGAGCACGTTCTTCTTCATCTTGGCAATGGACTCGACAAGGAAGACCCAGACGGGACGCCTGCTGCGAAGATGAAGTCATCGCAGCTGCAGAAGTGGGCCTTGAGCTCATCATCTGACATCTCGAGGTAGTTGCCGAACTCGATCTTCATCTCCGGAGGAAGCGGCGCCCCTTCCGGCAGCGGCGGCAATGCGAGCGTTGCCGCCTCATGGCCGCGGGCTATGAGCTCGTGCACCGCCTCGCTTCCCAGAAGCCCTGTGCCGCCGACCATGAACACCTCCATGGAATCCTCTCGCCATCTGTCCAGCCTTCGATTGCAGGAAACGATAGCGGCGGGAGGAGCTTCAAGTATTATCTATAAGTCCTCAATCTTTCATATCTGTCATTGCATGCCAGCACAGCAGAGAATCTGCACAGCGAAAGAGACCTACCATAGGGAAGACAGCAAGAGAAAGAAGGCTCTCCATGGATATCAGGATCAAGCGCCCCTATGAGGCGGCAGCGCCCGACGACGGCTACCGCATGCTTGTGGACCGCCTCTGGCCCCGCGGCATCAAGAAGGAGAATCTCAGCATGGACGAGTGGGCAAAGTGCTTTGCCCCCTCGACCGAAGCAAGGAAGGCCTTCGGCCACAAGCCAGAGAACTTCGATACGTTCAGGCAGCAGTACCTGGCCGAGCTCAGCTCATCCGATGAGGCAAAAGCAGAGGCAGCAAAGCTCAAGGAGCTTGCGCCCGAGACGATCACACTCCTCGTCGGCGCCAAGGACCCCGCCTTGAGCCAAGGCCCCATCCTCAAGGAATGGCTCGAGCAGCAGCTTGCCTAGATATCGGATGCCTCGATAGCGGTGACCAGGAATGCAGCGGCGCCCGCGCCTGCCCTGGAGTCGTAGTACTCCTGGAAGCGCGGATCTGCCACATACATCTGGCCCAAGCCCACATGCATCTCATGCGTGAGTGTACGGCTCTTGCCCCAATGCGCCTGCACCCAGGCTGCATGCAGGCGCACGAGCTCCGCCGCTTCTGCGTCAGACGGGTCGCCGGACTCCATGGCAGCCTTCAGCTGCACGATGATTCTTCCTTCGAGCGTTGCAAGGTCATTCCACTCGTCCTTGTCCATGCTCCGCACAGCCTCGTTTGCCGCGTCGACCGCTGCATCGCCGTACCGGGCCCTGGCTTCGCCGCCATAGCGCCTTTCGTTCTCCTCGATTGCAGCCTCCTTGAGGCCATGGAACCTCTCCTCCGAGCTCATCTTCTTTCCTTTCTGCATGTTCTCGAGCGTGCGCTCGGCGCACTCCCGTGCTGCACGCACTCCACGCTCGCGCTCCTCGAGCAGCGCTATCTGCTCTTGAAGCGCCTCTTCCTCATCCACGCCGCGTCTTTCGAGAAGCTCCCCTATGCGGGCAAGCGGCATCCCGCAGGCACGCCAGAGAAGGATCTTCTGCAGCCGCGCTGCATCAGCCTCCGAATAGATGCGGTAGCCATTCTCCTGCCGCTTCGGCACGAGGAGCCCCCGTTCGTCGTAGAGCCGAAGCGTACGCACGCTCACGCCAGCAAGCGTGCCAAGCTCCTGTATCGAATAGCCATGTGCGCTCACGGGCGCTTCCTTTCTCTCTGACATCTGCATGCTAGACCCTGACGTTGCGTGAGGGTCAAGAACTTCCTGCTGTCTTTTTCGGGATCTGGCTTGACTTACTATATTGATTGTACACAATTGTATTGTACGCAATACTTCATGGATTCAGGAGGCTCCCATGTACGATTACGATGTCGCATTCATCGGTTCAGGCCACGCAGCATGGCATGCAGCGCTGATGCTCAGGAAAGCAGGAAAGCGCGTTGCCTTTGTCGAGGAGGATACGGTTGCCGGCACCTGCACGAACTGGGGCTGCAATGCGAAGATCCTGCTCGATACGCCTTTCGACTATGTGGATGGCCTCGAGCGCTTCCGCGGCATGGGCATCGATTCGGTGCCTTCCGTAAACTGGGAGGAGCTCATGGCCTACAAGAAGAAGGTCGTGAATCCGATGCACACGGTGCTCGAAGGCATGTTCCAGAAGGCGGGCATGCCGGTCTACCATGCCCATGGCACGCTCGTCGATGCCCATACAATCCAGGCAGGAGATGAGCGCATCACGGCCGAGACGATCGTTCTCGGCACAGGCGAGCATCCGAGAAAGCTTGCCATCCCCGGCTCCGAGCACATCCACGACAGCCGCGACTTCCTCGACCTCGACCAGTTCCCGGCACGCATCGCCTTCATCGGTGCCGGCATCATCTCGATGGAGTTTGCCTCCATCGCCGCCAAGCTCGGTGCCGAGACCACCGTCATCCAGCACGACCAGCGAATCCTCGGCATGTACCCGAAAAAGTATGTGGACCGCGTCGTCCTGAAGATGGAGCAGGAAGGCGTCACGTTCCTGCTCGACCACGATGTGGCAGAGGTGAAGAAGACAGGAGAGGCCTACCAGCTCGTCTTCTCTGACGGAGAGGCCCTCGAGACCGACTACGTCCTCGGCGCCACAGGGCGCGAGGCGAATGTGGAAGGCCTCGGCCTCGACGCTCTCGGCATCGCCTGCTCCCCACGCGGCATCGAGGTCGATGACCACATGAGGACCTCCGTGCCGAACATCTATGCCTCGGGCGACTGCGTCGCAAAGCGCATCCCGAAGCTCACACCGACCGCGACCTTCGAATCGAACTATATCGCCGCACAGATCCTGGGCCTCTCCGATGCTCCGATCTCCTATCCCGCCATCCCGAACCTTGTCTTCACCCTGCCCCGCATCTCCCAGGTCGGCGTCACGCTCGACGAGGCGGCCAAGCATCCCGAGCTCTGGCGCACCGAGACCGTGGAGTACGGCAAGAGGCTCCTGTTCGAGGCAAAGAACGAGATGGACGCCGAGTTCACGTTCGTGTTCTCGAAGGAGACGGGGCTCCTCGAAGGCGCTGCCTTCTTGGGCGAGGATGCCGGCATCTGGGCCGACCTCGCAGCGCTCGTGATCTCGCAGAAGATGAGCGGACTTGCGCTCTCCCAGCTCATCTTCACGTTCCCGACCGAGTCCCAGGGCATGCTCTCCCTGCTGATTCCGCTCCTGCCCCTGAAGTAGAAAAGCGGCACAACCTTGTCCTGCGGCCTGGCGGCATCCCCGCCAGGCCGCATTCATGTGAAAAGACCGCGTTCCGTCTAATTGGCACCATTTTTCTATCATTTTTTTCCTACTATTGCGCTAGGTGTTGTCATAACCACGGAATTTGGGGTAGGCACCCAATACGCTGGTCTCCAGCGAAGCAAAGATACATCAGTCAGGAGGCACCCTATGAACGAGACAGCAGGACGCACCTTCTCCATCGCAGACGAGAATCCAGCAGCCGAGGGCTGCACGATCTCCAAGGCCATCGAGGATTCGAGCGGCAACACCATCTCCTATTTCAGCCTCGGCCAAGACACCGACATCTCGGCCGAGCTCTATAGCTACCCGAAGATCCACTATGTCGTCTCGGGCACGCTCGAGGAGACCGGAGCCAATCCGGCCACCCTCAAGGCAGGAGACGCCTACCTCACGCCGATCGATGTCCCTTCCGGCCAGCATGCGACGGAGGACACCGTCTACCTCGAGATCGCTCTTGCAAAGGACTCTGCCACGAACCTTCCCGCCGAGGCAGGCAAGGCCTTCACGCTCGCAGATGCTGTGCCTTACGCTGACGGCCGCATCGTGAACCGCGACCTTGCCCACAATGCACACCTGAAGCTCGTCGAGATGGCATTCGACGCCGGTACCGGCCTCTCCGAGCATGCCGCTCCGGGCGATGCGCTCCTGCTTGCCCTCGACGGCGAGGCGACCGTCATCTACGAAGGCAAGGAGCACGCCTTCCCGGCAGGCTCTGCCTTCAAGTTCGATGCGGGCGGCAGGCACGCCATCCGCGCCGACAAGCGCTTCAAGATGGCGCTCCTCATCTCCCTCATCTGATAGAAACCCGCTGCCGGAAAGGATATGGATCATGGCAGAAGCGATAGATCTCGATGCCAGCGTCTTTGAGACATGCACGGCACACCCTGAAGTCAAGGACCTTATGGCCGGAGCAGGCTTCTCGGAGATCGTGAAGCCCGGGATGCTCCAGACGATGGGGAAATTCATGACAATCAGGAAGGGATGCAGCGTCAGGGGCGTCAATCTCGACGAGCTTGTCCGCACCTTCCAGGCTCATGGCCTCGCTGTCAAGGGCTATGAGGAGGCACAGAAGGCAGCTGAGCCCGAGGCTCCTGCTCCCGCAGCCGGGCCTGAGCCGGCAGCCGAGGCTCCTGAGGCGGCTGCTCCCAAGGGCCCCAAGACCGCAGCCGAACGCGAGGAGGAGCTCGCAAGCTTCGTCTCCCGCCTTTCTCGGGGCGAGGACCTCGAGAGCGTCCGCGCCGACTTCGTGCGCGACTTTGCGCAGGTCTCTGCAGAGGAGATCGCCCACGCCGAGCAGAAGCTCATCGAGGGCGGCGTGCCTGTGCCTGAGGTCCAGAAGCTCTGCGACGTGCACTCCGCACTCTTCCACGGCAGGACCGAAGAGGAATGCACGCTCTCGAACCTCACGCCGAACACCCTTCCCCAGGGCCATCCCGTCTCGATCCTGAAGCTCGAGAACACGGGGCTCGAGCAGGTACTCGATGCACTCGACAGGGCGCTTGCAGCAGGAGATGCCGATAGCGTGAAGCAGCAGCTCAATGCCCTGCGCGACCTCAGGAAGCACTATGCAAAGAAGGAAGAGCTCCTGATGCCGCCTCTCTATGAGGCAGGCTTCACCGGCCCCTCTGATGTCATGTGGGGCGTCGACGACGAGATCGTGCATGAGCTCTCCGACATCTCGAGGAGCTGGAATGCAGAGACCGCAGCAGAGCTCACGCCCCGTCTCGAGAAGCTCGTCTCCCGCATCCGCGAGATGATCTACAAGGAGGAGCAGATCCTCTTCCCGCTCTGCCAGGAGAACTTCGACAAGGATACCTGGTATGAGGTCTACCGCGACCTGCCTGACTTCGGCTGGGCCTTCATCGAGTCTGCCCCGAAGTGGCTTGACGGCGAGGTCTGGGCAAAGCTCGAGGCAAAGAAGGGCGAAGCTACTCCTTCCGAGGATGGCTATGTGACGCTGCCGACCGGCAAGCTCACGGTCTCCCAGCTTTCCCTGATCTTGAAGCTCCTGCCGGTCGACCTCACGTTCGTCGACGCCGAGGACCATACGCAGTTCTTCACGAACGAGGGCAAGGTCTTTGCCCGTCCGCTCTCCTGCCTCGGCCGCGAGGTCTGGAGCTGCCATCCGCCCCGCGTCCAGCCGATCGTCCGTTCCCTCATTGCCGACTTCAAGGCCGGCACGCGCGACAGCATGGAGGTATGGATGCCGAAGGAGGGCATCCCGACCCGCGTGCAGTATCTTGCCGTGCGCGCTGAGGACGGCACCTACCAGGGCACGCTCGAGATCGTACAGCAGTTCGACGGCGTCCTCGAGAAGCTCGAGGGCCTGGCCCAGGGTGGCGCAAAGCCGCCCATGCCGCCTGCGCAGGCATAGCGGGAAAGAAAGGCAGCGACACCAGAAGAGGCAGCTCCCAGGGAGCTGCCTCTTCTTTCATGCTATGCCAGCTTCTCCCTCAGCGTGGAGAGCATCTTGGCTGCATCCCCATCGACGAGGATGGCCCGCTCCGCAAGCTCCGCCGGAGCGAAGACCTCGCCGGCATTGAGCTGGACATACGTTGCGTGCCTGTTCCCGAGCGCCATGCGCCAGAACGGGAACTTGATGATCGAAGGCGTATTGCCGCCGACACCGATCTCAAGCAGCACGACCCGGTCCCGGCGGTGGTCCTTGAGGAACTTGTCATAGCGTTCGGCTGCTGCATGCCAGCCTGCATCCTCGACGAACGTGTCGTCGCAGCGCAGGTTGGGAACGAGGGGCTCGCCGCACCGGGGGCAGCGCGGCACAAGCTCTGACGGCACGCGCATATCCTTCTGCTCGCGCACCATTGCCTCGACCATGTCCTTGTTATCGTAGGTCTTCTGATGGCAGGGAACGGAGCACTGGAAGAGGCCGTAATCGCCCTGCGTATAGAAGAGCCGCCCCTTCTCTATTCCGGCGCGCTGGAACTGATGGTCCACATTCGTCGTGAGCACGAAGTAGTCGCACCCTTGAAGCAGGGCGGCAAGGTCCTTATATGCTTCGCCTACGGGACACGCATAGCGGTTCACCCATATCATGCGGCTCCACCATGCCCATAAGGTCTCCTTGTCCGGGAAGGGATAGAAGCCTCCTGTATACATGTCCTCGATTCCGAAGCGCTCATGGAAATCGGCAAAATGCTGCTCGAAGCGTTTCCCGCCATACGAGAAGCCAGCTGCGGTTGAAAGCCCGGCACCGGCACCCACGAGCACGGCATCGGCTCCCCCGATCGCCTCTGCAATGCGCTCAGCCGATTGCGAGAAGCTCCCGGTAGATTCTGTCATCCACTGGCTTGAAGACATCGAAGATCACCTCCATATCCGATTCATGTTCCTGTTTCCATTGCCTGACACAGGAGACTGCGGTTGCAGCCGCCTCCTTGTGCGGGTAGCGGAACTCGCCTGTCGAGATGCAGCAGAACGCGATGCTCCTGCACCCCTTCTCTTCTGCCGCATCGAGCGAGGAGGTGTAGCACGAGGCCAGAAGCCTTCGGTCTTCCAGAGTCGGCTCTGGCCCATAGACGATCGGCCCTACCGTATGGACCACATAGGAAGACGGCAGATTGAAGGCAGGCGTGACCTTCGCCTTTCCTGTCTCCTCCTCATGTCCCTGTGCTTTCATAAGCTCTGCGCAGGCAAGCCTCAGCTCGATGCCGGCATAGGTATGGATCGCATTGTCGATGCAGTGGTGGTTCGGCACAAAGCAGCCGAGCATCTGGCTGTTTGCGGCATTGACGATCGCATCGGCAGAAAGCCTCGTGATATCGCCCTGCCAGACTGCAAGACCCTCCTCTGTCACCGGGATGCTCTCCAGCGGGACAGCACCTCCACGCTCTTCAAGCCTCCCTGCAAGGTAGCGGTCCTGGACCGCGAGAAGCTCGGAGGAAGCCTGCCAGGGCGGGCGCACATTCACAAGTGCCCGGAGCAGCAGCCTCTGGTCCTGTGCATCCTCCGGAACCTCGAGCCCCGCCAGATCGTCCCGCTCCGCTATGAGATGCTCTATGAGCCAGAGCCTGCGTTCATCCTGCGTCATGTCCTTCATGGGAACCACCTCTCTAGAACTTTCCGGAGTTCGCGAGCTCCGCGCATGGCGGCACAGGCTCTGCGACATCCCAGTGCTCTGCGATTCTGCCGTCCTCGATGCGGAAGATATCGAAGAGAGCGCACTCGACGCCGTCGATATCTGCCTGCTCATCTCAGCACCCGCCTCCTGTCGCTCTGCGGCCTCATTTCCTCTTGCCGCTATGGACTATACCAAACCTGTCATATTTTTGTTGACAGCTTAGGTGTCACAACGTATATTACACATTGACAAGCAATGTCAGACCAGAGGAGAGGGCCATGGACGCACAGACGTGCCTGCACATGCTGAGAGAGATCAAGGACGTTTCGCTAGCCACCATCAACGAGGAAGGACACCCCGAGATCCGCATCATAGATATGATGCTCGAAGAGAAGGGTGCCCTCATCTTCTGCACCTCGCGCGGGAAGGACTTCTACACGCAGCTCGAGCGCGATTCCCATATCGCGATCGATGCCCTCACGAAAGACTGGAAGATGGTGCGGCTCATGGGAACGGCAGTGCGCATCGAGGACAATCCCCACGCCTGGATCGACCGCATCTTCGACGAGAATCCATCCATGAACGATATCTATCCAGGGGACTCCCGCTATGCGCTCGAGCCCTTCCGCATCGCGGAGGGCGAGGTCGAGCTCTTCGACCTCGGCGTATCGCCGATCGAGCGCCACACGTTCGCGCTCGGTGCCGCACATCCCAAGCCCCGTGGCTTCGTTATCACCGATGCCTGCATCGGCTGCGGGAAGTGCGCCCGCGTCTGTCCGCAGAAGGCGATTGTCGCAGGCACGCCCTACTCCATCATGCAGGACCACTGCCTCCACTGCGGCCTCTGCTTCGAGTCCTGCCCCGTCAAAGCCATAAGAAAGAGGTAGCGCCATGCTCCAGGACATGTGGAACCTGCTCATCACACGCTTGGATTTCTTCGGCGGCCTTCTTCTCGAGCATATCGAGATATCGCTTGTCGCCATCGCGATCGCCATCGTGTTCGGCGGCATCGCCGGCATCCTGATCAGCGAGTACCAGAAGGCGGCAAAGCCCACGCTCGCCGTCATCAATTTCCTCTATACGATTCCCTCGATCTCGATGCTTGGATTCCTGATCCCGTTCTCGGGCGTCGGCGACACCACTGCCATCATCGCACTCACGATCTATGCCCTGCTGCCCATGGTGAGGGCAGTGCATACAGGAATGACGAACGTGAATCCGGCCATCCTCGAAGCCTCTGAAGGCATGGGCAGCACCCGCTTCCAGACGCTCGTGAAGGTCCAGCTCCCCCTTGCCCTCCCTTACATCATGAGCGGCATCAGGAACATGGTGGTAATGACAATAGCCTTGGCAGGCATTGCCTCCTTCATCGGTGCAGGCGGCCTGGGCGTTGCCATCTACCGCGGCATCACGACGAACAATGCAGCAATGACGATGGTGGGAAGCCTCCTGATCGCCGTGCTGGCGCTTGTGGTGGATGCCGTGCTCGGCTTTGTGGAGAAGCGCCAGAAGCTGCGCTCGAAGAAGGCCAAGCGCCAGAACCGCCGCATGCTTCTAGGCGCAGGCGCGGCAGCCATCCTTGTTGCTTGCGGCATCGCAGCACCGCAGCTCTTCGCAGCGCCGCAGGACACAATCCATCTCGCGACGAAGCCGATGACAGAGGAGTATGTGCTCGGCGAGATGCTGAAGCAGATGATCGAGCAGGACACAAACCTCAAGGTCGAAGTGACCCAGGGCATCGGCGGCGGCACTTCGAACATCGAGCCTGCCATGGAGTCAGGAGACTTCGACCTCTATCCCGAATACACCGGCACCGGCTGGGCCATGGTCTTGAAGCAGGATGGCACCTACGACGAGAGCCAGTTCCCGGAGCTCGAGGCAGGATATGAGGAGAAGGGCCTCACCTGGCGCGGCATGTATGGCTTCGAGAATACCTATGGCATAGCCGTGAGGGAAGACATTGCCGAGAAGTACGATCTCCACACCTATTCCGACCTGGCGAAGGTTGCAGGCCAGCTCACGCTTGGTGCCGAATATGACTTCTATGAGCGCGAGGACGGCTATGATGCCCTGTGCTCTGCCTACGGCATGAACTTTGCCAAGACCATGGACCTCGACATCGGCCTCAAGTACCAGGCACTCGAAGAGGGCAGCGCCGATGCAATCATCGTCTTCACGACAGACGGCAAGCTTAGCCAGGCAAATGCCCGCGTGCTCGAGGACAATCTGCACTTCTTCCCGTCCTACCAGTGCGGAAACGTCGTGCGCGAAGAGGTGCTCGAGAAGCATCCAGAACTTGGAGATGTCCTCGACAAGCTCCAGGACACGATCACGGACAGCGATATGGCAGAGATGAACTTTGAGGTGGAAGAGGAAGGCAAAGACCCTGCCTCCGTCGCCACCGCATACCTGAAGCAGAAGGGACTCCTGAAATGACAGAGTACGCAATCGAATACCGCGATGTCACGAAGTCCTACGGAGATACGCCCGTCCTTTCCCACTTCAGCCTCAAGGTGCCCAAAGGCGAGTTCGTGACCTTCATCGGCACCTCGGGATCTGGCAAGACGACGGCACTCAAGATGGTGAACGGGCTTGTCGAGCCGACCTCGGGAGAGATCCTCGTGAACGGCAAGGGCATCAGGAACCAGGACAAGATAGCCCTGCGCCGCTCCATCGGCTACGCAATCCAGGGAAGCGTCCTCTTCCCGCATATGACGGTCGAAGAGAACATTGCCTACGTGCCGAATCTTCTGAATGGCAAGGACCATGAGAAGACGGCTGCCGCCGTGAAGAAGTGGCTCCATATCGTGGGGCTCGGAGAGGATCTCCTCGAGCGCTATCCGGCAGAGCTCTCCGGCGGCCAGCAGCAGCGTGTCGGCATTGCCCGTGCACTTGCCGCCTCGCCGGATATCCTCCTTATGGACGAGCCGTTCGGCGCCGTCGATGAGATCACGCGCTCCCAGCTGCAGACGGAAATCTCGCGCATCCACCGCGAGACCGGCATCACCGTACTGTTCGTGACCCACGATATCGGCGAAGCGCTGCTTCTGGGCACGCACATGCTGGTGCTGGATGCGGGCAGGGTGCAGCAGTTCGGCTCCCCAGAGGAGATTCTCGCACGCCCGGCGACCGAGTTCGTACGGAAGCTGGTGGCACGCCAGCGCCACACCTGCGACCTGGCGGAGGACCAGCTGTGTGCCTGCGAGCACAGCGGCGCGGCGCGCGCCGAGGCGGCACTCGCCGCACGGTAGCACCCAAGCGCATGGCACACTGGAAACGGAGCACAGAAGATGAGGAGAGCGATGGGAGATTCGATTCCCAAGACGATGCGAGCCATAGTAGTCCGCGAGGCCGGCGGGCCCGAGATGCTGAGCCTGGAGCAGCGTCCCGTGCCCGCCGTGCGGCCGGGCTGGTCGCTGGTGCGCGTACGCGCCCGCGGGCTCAACCACTCCGAAGTGTTCACGCGTCAGGGCTTCTCGCCCACCGTCAGGTTCCCGCGCATCCTGGGAATCGAATGTGTGGGTGAGGTCGTGGCTACGACGGACCCTGCACGCCTGCCCGTGGGCCAGAAGGCCGTCTCTATCATGGGCGAGATGGGCCGGGCCTTCGATGGCAGCTATGCAGACTACGCCCTTCTCCCCAACGAGCAGATCCATCCCATCGAGTCGGACCTTCCCTGGGAAGCCCTCGCAGCGATTCCCGAGACCTGCTACACAGCCTACGGCTCCCTTCTCAACCTGCATCTGGAGGCAGGACAGACTGTCCTCGTGCGCGGAGCGACCAGTGGCGTCGGCATGGCATTCGCGAAGCTGGCCCGATTCACGGCGGAAGGGCTGCACCTTGTGGGCACCACCCGCAGCGAAGCCCGTGCAGACCTGCTGCTCAAGGGCGGATACGACGACACAGTGCTTGATCTGGACGGGAAGCTGCAGGTGGAGGGCCATCCCTACCAGCGTGTCCTGGAGCTCGTGGGGCCAGCAACCCTTAAGGACACATGCAGCCATGTGTCGGAGGGCGGCATCGTCTGCAGCACAGGCCAGCTGGGCGGTGTATGGTACATGGAGGACTTCGACCCCATAGTCGACCTGCCGCCCAACGGCTTCCTGACGAGCTTCTACTCGGGGAACGTGGACGAGGGGAAGCTCGCGGGACTCATCGAGTACGTCGAGCAGAGGGGCGTGGACATGAAGCCCACCAAGGTCTTCTCGCTCGACCAGATGGCAGATGCACATCGCTTCCTGGAGAGCTCAGAGGGCTTTGGCAAGATAGTAGTTACGGAATAGGCAGACGCAGCACTCGAGAAGCAGGGACGCTAGCAATGCAGATAACAAGCAGGCTGACCATGGCAGCACACATGGTCTGTGCCATTGACTATTTCAAGGATACGCAGCCCGTCACGAGCTCGTTTCTGGCCAAGAGCATCGGCACGAGCCCGGTCATGGTGAGGACGATCATGGGCATGCTCAAGGAGGCAGGCATCATCTCCTCGAGCAAGGGCAAGCGCGGGATCGACCTGGCCCGTCCCCTCAAGGACATCACGCTCCTCGATCTCTGGCGTGCTGTCGACGAGACAGAGGCAGACTCGCTCTTCCACTTCCATGAGAACCCCTCTCCGCTCTGCCCGGTCGGCAGGAACATCCATGCCGCCTTGGACGAGGATCTCGCCCGTGCCCAGAAGGCCCTCGAAGACCAGCTTGCCGCCGTGCATATGGACGAGGTCGAAGGCACGATCAGGAAGTGAAACGGGCTCGTGGCCTAGGACCTGCCTCAGGCGGAACAGCTCCATCGTGCCGGAAGCCCCTGCGGGGGCTTCCGGCACTTTCTGTATGCCGATACAGTGCGCAGAGCATCAGGGCAGCCTCGGCTTTCGCGCAGAAACCGTGAGGCTTTCGGCAAGAGTCCTCATGCTGCACTGCGCCCCTCGCTGCAGCAGGGCAGGAGGACTCAGCCTTCGCCATCGTGGTATTCATGCTGAAGGGCCCGCCATTCGCGCAAAGCCGTATAATCAGTCCACATGATGGCAGATGAGCAGAAAGGACCATATCGCATGGAGCTTCTGGAACAGCGCATCCTCAAGGATGCTTCCGTCAAGGAAGGCAATGTCCTCAAGGTCGATTCGTTCCTGAACCACCAGATCGATATGGAGCTCCTGCACCAGATGGCGCTCCAGTGGAAGCACGATTTCGCCGATGCTCCCATCAACAAGGTCCTGACAATCGAGGCTTCCGGCATCGCTATCGCTGCAGCCGCCGGCATCGTCTTCGGCGTCCCTGTCCTGTTCGCTAAGAAGTCGAAGACCATCAACATCGACGGCGAGGTGCTCTCGACCCAGGTCGAGTCCTTCACCCACAAGAACATCTCCACGGTCATCGTCTCGAAGCGCTTCCTCGGACCTTCCGACCATGTGCTGATTGTCGATGACTTCATGGCAAACGGCTGCGCGATGGAGGGCCTCTGCGACCTCTGCCACCAGGCAGGAGCCACGGTCGAAGGCATCGGCATTGCTATCGAGAAGGGCTTCCAGGGAGGCGGCGACCGTCTGCGCGCCCAGGGCTACCGTGTCGATTCCCTCGCGATTGTGGATGCCATGGACCCCGCTACCGAATCTGTCACCTTCAGATAGCAGAAGCCATCCCATCCGCACCGCCATGCACTGCGCCTGTCACCCTATCGTGCCAGGCGCATTTTCATGCCGTTGGATCTGCAGGCACCTGTCCGCACCTGCCGCATCTCGTGCAGCCATTGCAGATGGGACGGCTGGCGCACTGCTCGCACCTGCTGGAAAACCAGGGATGCCACCTCTCCTCTTCCGGCACGGCGAGCCCTATCGGATAGCGCAGATCGAACGCGACGGACCTGCCCTGGTAGTTCATCCCCGATTTCCATGCCATGACCGACTGCAGCCTCTTGTCGGGAAGGTGGTACGTCCTGCCGTCCTTCACAAAGAGCGAGCCTGTCTCGGTAAACGTGAAGCTCACATCGTGCGCCACACATTCGCGACGCAGCGCCTGCACCCAGCCGAAGTCGCACGGACGGCATCCGGCGTAGTTCTCCCCTCCGCAGACGGCCCGCTCTATCTGCCCGGCGTCCAGGTACTTTTCTATGCTCACCGGCCCTATGAAGGGAGCGCACATGATGCCCTTGTGGAAAAACGGCAACTCCAGCAGAAGCGGTATCCGTTCATCGGCACGCTTCTGGTTCTCGCAGGTGACATTGAAGAAGATATTTCTTCAGCCCTCTCCCCAGTCCTTCGGAAGGCACTCTTTCACCCGCTCGGGCCGCTTCGTCAGGAGAAAGAACACGACGTCAGGCCGCTCCCGCATCATCTCCCAGGCTTCATCACGCCAGGCATCGGCTTCCTCCAGGAAGAAGTCTGATGTCATGCATACCCTCAGGGTCTCCCCGCTCCTGATGCGGAAGGCGCCCGTACGGTCTTTCTGCACCGGCTTGTCGAAGTCCGCCTTCGTGCGGCGGATATCGCTGCCATCCTGCCCGCGCAGCCCATCGAGATAGTACATGTAGCAGTGCGCGCAGCCCTCGGAGCACTTCCTGCAGCCATGCCAGGGATTCCATATGTCATGCATGCTCATTGCCGGGCACCCCTGCCTTCCGCCTCGATGCCCAAGAGCCAGGAGAAGAGGTGCTTCAGGGGCATGAATGCATCAGGATCCTTGCGGTGCAGCGTGACCGTGCCGATCATGTGCTGCCATCGCGGATCGTCTATGGTCTCGAGCACCGCCTCTGTCCCCTGTTTCTTTAGCGCCTCCACGAACGCCTTCTGGTGCACATAGGGATTCAGGGTATCGGAGCTTCCCTGTATCGCGAAGAAGGGCGGAAGCGCGATGCCATCCTCTCCTTCGACAAGCGCTATCGGCGAATACGGCAGGAGCGTCTCGTGTATGGCAGCCCTGTCCTTCGTATCTCTGCAGGGAAGGTCGACGAAGCTCTTCCAGAACGAGAGCGGATGAATCGGCTGAAGCTCAAGATCGTCTGCATCGACAATGGCAGCGCAGCTCACGACCGCAGAAACTGCTCTCCTATCAAACCCGTAACGCTTTGCCAGCTTGTCGCTATACCCCAGAAGGCAGGCAAGCTGCCCTCCGGCAGAGCTGCCGCCGACGATAACATGCTCGTACGGAAGACCATGGTCCTTGAGCCAGGTCTGGGTGGCCAGAACACCCTTATAGGCATCATCCACCTGAGCCGGGAACCGGTCATGGGGGACAAGGCGAAAGCCGACCGAGACGAAGCGGTACCCCTCATGGCACCAGACCCGCGCAGCATCGATCATGGACTCGGGCGTCCCAACAAGGAATGCCCCGCCATGGAACCAGAAGACCGGCTCTTCATGCACGGCCTCTGCAGGCTCCCAGATGACACAGTGCTGGAGACGCCCTGGTCCGAAGCCGATGCGTTCCGGCGCACCGGCAAACATCTCGTCTACCGAAAGGCGAGGACGCTCTGCGTAGGCAAAGGGCGTCGAGACGATCTCATAGAGCACACCCATGGACTTGCGGCCTCCCAGCCATCTGGCCCTGCCTGCAAGCGAGCAGGGCATTGACGAACATTTGTTCTTATTCTAGCATCTGAGCAGAAAATGCGGTAGAGGCTGACCAAGCAGGCTGTCCTTCCCCAGACAGTAGGAAGCCCTTTCGGCCACAAACACCCGAAAGAAACCGTCCGACAGGCGCAGGGCAGCAGCGCCCTGCGGTGTAGAGTGTCAGCGGGAAGATCTGCCGAGAGACAGGAGATGCTCTATGGTTCCCATGAGACGAGTGCACCGCGAGATCCAGGACCCTGATGCCATCCACGCCCTGATCGATGCCTGCCAGACCGTGCGCATCGGCGCCACGGATGACCATGGCCCTTTCGTCGTGCCCATGAGCTTTGGCTACGTATGGGACGAAGAAGCCTGGCAGAAGATGCGCGATGGCAGCACGGAGCATCCCGTGCCGCTCAGGCTCTATCTCCACTCGGCCACAGATGGCAGGAAGACACACTGCTTTGCTGCCTCTCCCCGTATCGCGATCGAGATGGACCGCGAGCTCGGTGTCATCACCGGCTCTTATGCCTGTGCCTATTCCTACTCCTACCAGTCCCTTATGGGAGCGGGCACCATCGTCCCCATCGAGGACGAAGCAGACAAGGCAGAGGCCCTCGCGCATCTTATGGAGCACATGGCACCAGGCGCACCGACATCCTTCCTGCCTGAGGCTATGGCCCGCGTCGCTTGCTGGCGCATCGATGTAGACGAGCTCTCCGGCAAGGAGCGCTACCCGAAGGGATAACGCGGCTCATACCTCCTGCCTCATACTTCGGGATGACGGCAGAAAGCTGGGCTTTCCGTATCATCGGCTGCAGCGAACGACAGCCGTTACGGAAGGCATGCCATGACCTCAAGATATCCCGCATCCAGGCGATTCCTTGCCATCCTCCTTTCAGGCACGCTCCCGTGCCGCTTCCTTCGCCGATGGACAGATCGACCAGGTCGACCTCATCTGTCTGACCGAGCGGACCGACTTCGATGGGAAGGATAGCCTCGAGGCTGCTGTCAGGAGCTGCGTGAAGTACCGCTCGGCCACAAGCACCGAGGGCGCCAACGGCTTGGCGCTCTGCTTCCCCTACGACGAGGTCTCGTCCTGCAAAGGCATGCGCTCGACGCTTGCGGAGATCTCCTGTACGAAGCTGACAGAGTTCTACGACTACTTCCTCTCAATCATGGGCTCCTCCACAGGGCCTCTTCCCGAGACCGGCACAGGCAGCATCCCCTCCTCGATACAGAGCGCAATCTCCTCTGCTGCAGGATCGGATGAAGCTGTTTCCTCTGCCTCGGGCAGCGACTTTGCCGCAGACGCTCTGGACGGTTCTTCCTGGCTCAGCGATGTCTCGGAGAGCTTTGCCTACGACGAGCTGCCAAGCTCGCTTGAGCTCGCTGAGACCGATGATGGCTACGTTGTCGAGATGGACGATACGCTCTGGGATGTCCTTGGCGACTTCCAGGTCTCTGTCATGCAGCGAAACCCGAAGAACGGAGATGAATACATCCTCCTCGGCTCAGACAATGTCTGGGATACCGACGCGTACGACAGCATCATTGTCGGCTTTGACGGCACCTGGACCGCGATCGGCGGCCATATCGTCTCGTTCTTCGGCGATGCACCAACCGCGCTTTCTGATGGCACCTACAGCTTCACGGGCACGATCCCTGCCATCTTGAACGGCGAGGAGCGCATCGATATCGTGGTGTACTGGCCGCCCGATGACCAGTCCCGTGGCTACATCCAGGGTTGGAGAAGCCATGAGCAGACGCAGAGCCATGTCTTCGGCCATGGCTTCAGCAGCTTCTCTCCAGGAGATGAGATTGTCCCCCTCTTCGATGTCTACAGCGAAGAGGGAAACTGGCTCCGTACGATGGCAGGAGATGCCATCACCATCTCGGACCCCAAGAATATCGAGGTCACCTACGAACCTGCACGCGATACCGCGACCTATTTCAGGGGCACGCTCACGACCGTCTACGGAAACGCAATCGACACCGAAGTGCTCGTGATCGAGTAGACGCATGAAGAGGGCCACACCGGCAAGCATGCCCTGTGCGGCCCCTGCATTGTCTCGTCTGGCAGCCGCTAAGCCTGCCCGCCTGCCACTTTGGCCCAGTCTGCATCGAACTTCGCCCGGCCCTCGACCGTCAGGGGATGGCGGATGCACTTCCTGAGCGTCGCGAAGGGCACGGTCGCGATATCAGCGCCGAGAAGCGCCGCCTGTGTCACGTGGTTTACGGAACGCACCGAGGCCGCGATGATCTCAGGACCTCCCTCCTCGTCCCACCAACCGTACTTATAGTTCTTCACGCACCTGATGACCTGCTCGAGCTGGCCTGTCCCATCATCTCCGATATCGTCGAAGCGGCCGATGAAGGGGCTTATGTAGCGCGCACCGGCGCGTGCAGCAAGCAGCGCCTGCGGCGCCGAGAAGACGAGCGTCATGTTCACGCGGACGCCCTCCTCGGCAAGCGTGCGCGTGGCGGGAAGGCTCTCCTCGCAGATCGGGAGCTTGATCACGATGTTGGGAGCAAGCGCGGAAAGGCGCCTGCCGTCCTCGATCATGCCCTCTGTCGTCTTTGCCTGGGACTCCGCAGAGACCGCAAGGCCTTCGCAGGCCTTGCAGATCTTCTGCATATGCCCCTCGAAGCCAGAGAGCTTCCCGCCCGTCTTTGCATAGAGCGAAGGATTCGTCGTGACGCCTGCAAGGACGCCCCAGGACTTCGCCGTCTCGATCTCTTCCAGATTGGCTGTATCGATGAAGAACTTCATGACATGCCCCCCTTGGCTCTGCTCTGCTGCATCCATAAGCATCCTGCATGCAGGCCTGCATCTGCATATCGTGCCTGCATATATAGCACTGCAGCAGGCACATGGGCAGAACCCATCTGCTGCACAGGTCTGCGCTCCGGCAAGCGGTATTCAGGATGTCCCAAGCTGTCATGCACCGGCATTCCACGCATCTGGGCGTAGAATAGGAACAGATGTGCGCAGACTCGCTGCCGCTGCCAATGCATGCTGCCAGCAGGAAGGGAAGCCATGTATTTCACGGAATGCCGCACCCCGATCATCGGCACGCTCACGGTTGCAAGCGACGGGAAAGACATCTGCGGCTGCTGGTTCGACAATGACCGCCACTTCGGATATGGCATAGCAGATGAGATGGAACGCAGGGACGATCTTGCCGTGCTGCAGCAGGCACGAGACTGGCTCGACCGCTATTTCGCAGGCGAGCGTCCTGACCCCAGAGAGCTCCCGCTTGCAGACCGCGGCACAGCATTCCAGAAGCTTGTCCGTTCTGCCATGCTCGAAATCCCCTACGGCGAGACCGTGACCTACGGCGACATCGCAAAGTCCCTCGAAGCAAGGACCGGCAGGCAGCAATCGCCCCGAGCCATCGGTGGTGCTGTCGGCCACAACATATATTGCGTGATTGTCCCCTGCCACCGCGTCGTCGGATCCGACGGCAGCCTCACAGGCTTCGGTGGCGGCATCGACAGGAAGATTGCGCTCCTCGAGTTCGAGGGTGCCATGAAGCCCTCCTTCAAGCGTCCGAAGAAGGGGACGGCACTCACAGGCATCCCGAATTCCGCCCGCATGGGACACGGCGCTGCCTATGCCTTCTCCGACCTCACTCCCGATGATATGCATGAGATCCTGGAAGCACACGACAGCTCGTTTGCCCAGGCCTTCGTCGTTGCAGATACGGCATCCAGAGCTTTCTGGAGGCCCGGCACATCCAATCCGGCACCGCCCCAGGAGCGCTGCCGCTACTTCGCGACGGCTGAAGATGCCACAGCGGCAGGATTCCACGCGCTGAAGGAGCAGGCAGAATAGCATGGCGCGCTGCTTCGAGTACGGCAAAAAGGAAGTTGCATGCCTGAAGAATCATGACAAGAATGCCCAAGCGGCGCATTCCATGAGCCCGCCTGCTCAGCTCCCCTGCGATGCTATCCCTTTCCGATAGCAGCAAGGCAGCCATCGGCCGAGAAGAAGCACAGCCTGCAAGCAGGAAGCTTTAGCCCAGTCACGAGAGCGCAGCACGGACAAGATCGCGCCCTGTTGCATAGCTCTCTCCCTCACTAGCCTCTATCATCTCTTCGGTCTCGCAGATAGCCTCAAGCGATTCATCATTGGATTCGCAGCCGATAGAAGCAGGCAGCGCGACGTGCCCATCTGCCCTCTCTTCAATGCTTGTGCAGGCCGTCCCAGATAGCCCTTCCGTCCCTGAACATGAATCGGAATCAGCCAGAGCCGTCTCTACAAGACTGCGGGCATCCATGAAACGTCCCCTCTTGCCAGAAGCAAGGAACATATCGCCTTCGGCCATGGCAGCAAGGCTTTCTGCGTTCGGTTCGCCAGATATAGCAATGATGTAGCACGGATCAGCCACGTCAATGCAGGCAACGGCCGTATCAGAACCTTCTGCATCGCACCGAAGTCCATCTGCCAGCTGTCTGTCAGCCATTTATGGCGCCTCCCTCTCTTGCGCCTGCGCTCTTCACGGCTGCCATCCTTCCAGCTCATGGAGATGCCCCAGATGGATGCCAATATGGCCGACAGCGATGATGATGGCAGAGATCGCTGCCAGAGGAGACTTGTGCCATATGCCCAGAAGGACGAAGGCCGCAACTGGCAGGCTCGCTATCGGCACAGGAACAGGTCCCAGGGGCTGATACATCCCATCGAGCTTCTCTCCATCCCTGAAATAGCGGACCCAGGCAATCTCATAGAGGATCATCAGAAGCGCTGCAGCGATGAGCACGAAGACCCCGGGAAACGGGGCGCCTTCGGGACAGACGGATATGAGCGACGTGCAGGTGGTGAGCACCTGGCCCACACGTTCGAGCGCGAGCAGGACCCTGCTCTCACGCTTCTGAAGCTCCTCATGTCCTGCAGGCCGCCTCTTTGCCCATCTGATGTTGGGAATGAAGAGCGCAAGCAGGAACGCGGAGCCGACGACCGAAAAGCCAAGCTACATTGTTGCCTCCATGCCTCCGCCCCAACACTTCCCGCATTGTACGGTACGGGCATTGCTGTACCATGCAGGCCTTACACTCTCGGTACAAGGGACGACAGGTGCGGCTCTCGCGAGGCACGCCAGGCAATGCATTCTTCCGCAGTTCTTTGATGCATCATTTTTGCTAGACTCGCACCCAATACCGCAAAATCCAGAAGGAGAAGGCATATGGACGCGACCGGACGCACTGCATATATCGGAGCAACCATCCTCGATGGCAGGAAAGACATGGAGCCCCAGGAGGGCATGGTCCTCATCACTTCCGGCAGCCACATCGAGGCAATCGTTCCCGAGTCAGAGAAGAGCGCCTACGCAGGCTGCGAAGTCCGCAGCCTCAAAGGCCGTTTCCTCATGCCTGGTCTCATCAACATGCATGTCCATCTGGCGGGAAATGGCAAGCCGCAGAAGAAGCAGCGCGACAATGCGGCACTGGTCAGAAAGATCATGAGCACAGGCCTTACCCGAGCGGTGGCCTATCGGCTCGTGCGCCAGTATGCGCAGATCGAGCTCATGAGCGGCGTCACGACCATCAGAACCGTAGGCGGCCTCGGCGACTTCGACACACGCTGCCGTGACGAGATTGCATCCGGCAAGGTGCTGGGCCCGCGCATCCTCGCAGCCAATGAGGGCATCTCGGTGCCGGGAGGCCATATGGCAGGATCGGTCGCAATAGCCGCAACCTCCATCGACGAAGCTCTTGCTCAGGTCGAGCGCTCGAGGCAGCAGCGCGCAGACCTCATCAAGCTCATGATCACGGGCGGCGTGCTCGATGGCAAGAGAAAGGGCGAGGCAGGCCTTCTCCGCATGGATCCTGCCATGATAAAGGCCGTCTGCGACCGTGCCCATGAGCTCGGCTACAAGGTCGCGGCCCATGTCGAAGGTGTCGACGGACTCAGGGCCGCTCTCGAGAACGGTGTCGACTCCATAGAGCATGGCGCCAAGCCCGACGCCACCATCATGGAGCTCTTCAAGGCCACCGGAGCCACGCTCTGCACGACGCTTTCCCCCGCCCTTCCCTATGCTCTCTTCGACCGCTCCATCTCCCATGCATCCGAGATAGAGCAGTACAACGGCAACATGGTCTTCGAGGGCATCATCGCCTGCTCCAAGGCTGCGCTCGATGCGGGCATACCAGTTGCCCTCGGAAACGATGTGGGCTGCCCCTGGATCACGCAGTACGATTTCTGGCGCGAGCTCATCTATTACTGCAGATACGTCGGTGTGGCTCCATCGTTTGCCCTCTATAGCGCCACGCTCGGCAACGCGCAGATAGCAGGCATCAACGATGTGACCGGCTCTCTCGAGCCCGGCAAGCACGCAGACATGATCGTGACCGACGCCAACCCCCTCGACGACCTCACTACCCTCCGCAATGTCAGGCATGTGATGCGGGACGGCATCTTCATTGCAGAGCCCCACGTCAAGCGCAAGCCAGAGGTCGACCGCGAGCTCGACAAGTTCCTGTAGGGTGCTGCAGGCCCTGGCTTTTCCCGTCGACCAGCCCGTCCGCAGATATGGTGCTTTTGCCGAACGTCCCGGAATCGAACTCCAAGCGAGCATCGCCTCATCATCTGATGGTGCTAGTTCTGGAAGGCTGCAGGCCATTGCTTGGATTAGCCCTGCAGCCACCTGCATCTTGTTGACGGCTAGACCCTCAATCCCTATACGACGTTCTCGTTCTTGTCCGCTTCAGGGCGCACAGTAGGCTTGCCCCCATAGCAGATAGGTGCTGCCGATAGCAGCAGTCAGAAGGAAGATGCGGATGGTTACCTACGAGCTCATTCACCGAAGCGGCAACGAGCTGCTTTGACAGTATTGGCCAGAGGACGACCGGAGCTCACGTCCCGAACGGATAGCCATCGATATCAATCGCGAGACATCATCATTGGGGGAGCCTGCGGAACGCGATTTCCAAGACAGCGCCACCGGAGCGGATATGAACGCTCTGCGTGATGCCATCAACGACATGCGCCGCGAGAGAGGCGAAGATCCTCTGACGGAGGAGGAGCTGCCAGCTGAACCAGATAATGCAGTCTGCCGATGGTGGTACTACTACGACCATGTGGTTCAAGGCCTGTCGAGGCGGCTCGACAAAGGAGAGAGACCGGAGCACGGGACGGTGGCCTGGTACTAGGGATTGTAGGTTGGTATGGAAATCGAAAGGGCCGCTGAGTGTGTGGATGATTGTTGCACCGGGCGTTTCTGGTGGGATAGGAACCGCTGGAAATACGCTGCTTAGTCCGGCGAACATTCGTGTCTGATGTTGACGGTAAAATTGAACTATCATTGCAACGTACTACAGGAGACAACAATGGATGATCTTTCGATTGAGGTTGGCCTCACGTGCCCAACTTGCGGTTGCACGAATTTCGAATCGGAGCAGCCCGGAGAAGATGAAGATTACACCGATGACTGGCCATTCACCTGTGCGCACTGCGGAAGGACCTTTACTCGCAAGGAGCTCATAGAGACGAATGCCGAGTCTATTGATACTGCCGTCGACGACATGAAAGACGAAATCGTCGAAGCAGCAGCGAAAGAGCTCAAGAAGGCGTTCAAAGGGTGGAAGATTAAATGAGTACCGAGCTTTCACTTGTTGCCACATGGGCGCCTATCGTTATCTCTGTTGTGAGCCTTATCCTCACTGGCTTTTTCTCCATCAGAAGCTACCGCCTCGACAAAAGCGATAAAGAGCAAAATGCGGAACTTCGCCAAATTCAGAAACAACTAAGCGAGCTGCAGCTGCAAAAAGCCCAGGAAGATGCAGCCGCAAAAACATCCTCAAAAGTCGAAGCATGCCATGTATTGGTCGGGCTCAAGAAGCATCACATTCGCATCGCAAACGTCGGTGGCACGGTTGTGACCGACGTGACTACCACTTGCGACGACGGTCCCTATGTGTACATGCAGGACAAGGAACCATTCGAACGTCTGGAACCCGGAAAAAGTTTTGATCAGACTGTAGTCTTTGCTGCCGGATCGCCATCGAAATTCAAAATCACGACTCACTGGCATGACGCTAATGGCAATGAGCACAGCCTAGACAACATCATCACGTGGTAGCCAGCAACACTCAATAGCTAGGCTGTTAGCGAACTATGACCTAGCGTGGCTTAGCGTGGCCTAACGTCCTGCGTGGCTTTGCGCACGCGCCTCCCATCAGGTATCTCTCTGCCTGTCCCGTCGAATAGACGCGACTCCTTGGGCCTCATTGCGATCCGAGGGCACCAGATGCAAGACGAGAGGACGGTAGGCCACCCCATGAAAGACGACATCCTCCAGATGCCACGAGACGCGTTCCCGACGCCCATCGGAATATCGGATAATGATGCCGAAAGCCGCGAGAATGCCGGGGCGGAGATGCTAAGGATCTGCGGCCTCCTCGACATCCGAAGCAAGCGGCCTGCCCGACTGCCTCATGGACGTGCTGCAGGTTACGAGATTTCTTAGTCTACGACGCTGCTAACCCACCCAACAAGCGCGTCATAGCTTACCGATCCATCCGCAACGCCTAGCATAGCTTTGAGGAAAACTGCATGTTCTGGCCTGAAATCAATGCCAGACATTCTGAGATACGTACCGAGCAGGGCAGCGCCCGTTCTCTTATTCCCATCGATAAACGGATGGTCGGATATGATGCCGAAGGCGTATCGGCACGCCTTATCGATAGCGCTTGGGTACAAGTCTGCGCCATCAAAAGTTTGGAACGGTTGCGCCAGCGCTGAATCGAGAAGTCCCTCGTCGCGCAGGCCGGCAAGTCCGCCGAACCGCTCGATTGCCGCCGCATGGATGACCAAGACCTCTTCTTTGGAGAAGGCCATAACGCTCATTTAGCAAGCTCTTCGAACACGTCAGCGTATTCATCCATAAAGTCGACAGCAACATCGGTGGCGCTGCTGCTACTCCGAGCCGGCTGAATCACGACCCAAGGCTTGTTGTTCTTCAAGATGGTGACCGACCTTCCAGTCCTGTTCACCTCTGCCGTCACGCGTGAAAAGTTGTTCTTGGCCTCTGCGAGCCCCATCGTCAAAGCTGCCATTTCCGACCTCCTAAATACTATCCAGTATTTTAGCCAGTATATAAGGCTATTTCAAGTAATAGTTTAGATGGTAATCTCCTGTACGGCTATCAGGCAATCACGATCGGCGGCTTTGTGGGTGGATGGTTCTCCATTACGAGCAGCTTCCTAAATTGCTTAAAAGTGGTCGCAGGGTTATCGGCGGTGGCAGCAGACTGTACCCCTATGCAGCCATGCTAATGTCCGCAAGAATTAAGCACGGATACACGGCAGCGTCCTGAGGCTGCAACGATTGCGGAAGAATTGTCACTCTCGCATTGCTATTGCCGGTTTTCAGGGCCGAAAAAGGGCCCTAAATGGCTTGTCTCGCGCAGTGCGAAGAGTGACAGACGCTCTTTCAGGAAGCACTCACGCATTCAGGAAGCGATTTAGGAATAGATTCGCGAATAGCTTCCTGAATGTTTGAAGATAATCCTGCCGCTCATGTAGTGGGTATAGATTTACGGCTTGCACATTCATGGTTTGTATCCGTAGAAGTTCAGCACGAATGTACAAGCACAATGTAGAGCCGCAACGATTGCGGAGGAATCGTCACTCTCGCATCACTATTGCCGGTTCTCGGGGCCGAAAAGGGCCCTAAATGGCTTGCCCCACGCAGTGCGAAGAGTGACAGACGCTCTTTCAGGGGGTCCGAAATCGCCGGAAATCGCGGTTTTGCAATTTGTCGCTCTTTACTTCTGCCTGCGGTTTTGCGAAACAGAAGGCACAAAACGGGGTGACTGCCCGATGACTGCATGGCTCGGCCCAAAACGCCAGTGCGGCTAAAGAACGCGATGAAGATACTCTTCTCGCTTTGGCATGTTGGCATCCAGCCTCCTTTCTCGGCAAGAGGTCGCAACGCGTCATCCCAGCGAAGACGGCCGAAGAGTGCTTCCGCAGGCTGACACCCATGAAATTGGCCCCCGAAATCCGAAGATTCCGGGGCTTCTCGCATTTGGCGCTTCGCGAAAGTCTTTGCGGCTTTGCCCAATACAGGGCACGAGTTGCAAGCCACCGCGACTAGAGGTGCGGGATGAGACTGGATGAGATGGCCTATTCCCACTCTATGAATCGAAAGTGCGGGCATTTCCATGTCGTCTCGTATTTTATACGGAA
>NZ_JBEVTM010000017.1:0-58895 GCF_040884255.1 Olsenella sp. AGMB03486 | reverse complement strand
TATGCTGAAAAGAGCGCCCTCCGGCGCCCTCTTCAGCATCCCCTCTTTTCAGCCGTCTCAGAACGACTCGAGCATGCCCACGCTCGACTTGAGCAGGGCATCGCGCTCCTTTGCCGTATGGGCCTCTGCATAGACCCTGACGGTCGGCTCGGTCCTCGATGGCCTCACCATCGTCCATGACCCATCATCGAAGGTCAGCTTGAGCCCGTCGCCATGCGATACCTGTGAGGGTGCCTTGCCAGCCACGCTTGGCGGATTGAGGCCGGGAAGCAGGAGGCGGAACGACTCTATCGCCCCATAGTCGAGGCGCACATCGCGCCTGCCGTAGAAGAAGGAGCCGATATTCTGGTCGAGCTCTTCCACAAGCTCGCTCAGGTGCTTCCTGCGTGCAGCGACATATTCGACAAGAAGGAGCGCGGCCAGAAGGCCATCGCGCTCCGGGAAATGGGATGGCAGGCAGACCCCGCCATACTCTTCGGTCGCCAGGAGCACGTCTCCATCCCACATCTCGCTGTAGAGACGTCCGAATCCGACGAGCGTCTCTGTCATATCGAGCCCCAGGCGCTCTGCCTGCGTCTTGATGCTTGCCGAGCACGAGATAGTGGCCACGATGCGGCCCGTCTCATGCCGGTCACTTGCCAGATGGTCCATAAGGAGCGGCACGAAGGCCTTCGGTGCGAGCAGCACTCCCCTGTCATCCACCGCTGTTGCGCGGTCTGCATCCCCGTCGAAGACGAGGCCGAAATCTGCGTGCTGTGCGACGATGCTGCGTTCGCACTCGTCGACCCAGGGCTCTGTCGGATCGGGATGGATGCCGCCGAAGTCGGTGCTCGGACCTCCGTGGATCTCTGACACCTCGCACCCCATGCCGCGCAGAAGCTCTGCCATATAGCCTGAGGCTGCCCCATACATGGGGTCCACGAGGACCTTGAGATGGGCCGAGGCGATGAGGTCACAGTCGACCTTCGATGCGATGTCAGCCAGATAGGCAGTCATGAGGTCGGCATGCTCGAACGTGCCGCGCTCGAGAGGTGCGACAGGCGCGATGAGCTCCTCGACCTCATCCATGAATATGCGGGAGGCAGGGCTTCCGTCTGCCATGCGCAGTATCACTCCGCCGTAGTCGGCATCGGCCTCGGAAGCCGTGATCATGATGCCGCCTACAGCCATTGCGTCCTGTGCAAGGTTCCAGCCGAGTGCAGGCAGAGGACAGGGCCTGTCCGACACCTTCACATGCAGGCCTGCCGCAGCAAGAACGCCCGCCGCGACATCTGCGAGTTCGCAGGCATCGCGGCGGGTATCGTATCCGACCAGTATCGTTGCGCCGGAACGCGTATCCGACCAGAGGACGGCAAGCGCCTCTGCGATGCGGGCGACCGACGAGGCATCGAACCCCTCGCCATAGCGTGCCCGCCAGCCACGCGTTCCGAACCGGATGATTCCCATAAGGCTCCTAGAGCTTGACCTCCCCGAGCGCCTCCTTGAAGGCAGTCGCCAGGCTGGGGTCTTCGAGTGCCATGCGTGCGTTCGTGGCCGCCCAGGCTGCAGGAGTGCCGGTATCGCAGCCCTCTGCCGGATCGACCACCAGAGCGTACATTTCCTCTTCGTCAAGCAGCTTCAGCATCGAATCGGTGAGCTGGATCTCTCCGCCGGCGCCCGGCGCCTGCGTTGCCAGGAGCTCCATGACGCGAGGGGTAAGGAGATAGCGGCCGACGATGAAGAGGTGGGACGGTGCGTCCTCCTTCTTCGGCTTCTCGACCATGCCCGAGAGCTTCCAGACCGCGCCTTCAGACTCGGGATCGGTGACATCTGTGCCGTCGAGCATGCCAACACACTCTCCAGCGACGATGCCGTAGCGGCTGACCTGGTCCTCAGGGACGGGCGCCACCGCGATGACAGAGCAGTTGTTGTGGGCCTTCGAGACCTCTGCCATCCTCACGCACATCTGGCGGTCAGGCACGAAATAGTCGCCGAGGAGGACAAAGAACGGGTCTCCGTCCATCTTGTCTGCTGCGCAGTGGATGGCATGTCCGAGTCCCAGCGGCTTCTCCTGGTAGACGAAGGAGACCGGAAGCGCGCTTGCTGCTGCGACCTTTTCTGCCAGCGCATCCTTGCCATGGGCATGCAGATATGCCTCGAACTCCTCGTCCTTTGCGAAGTAGTGCTCGATCTGCGGCTTCATGCGGGAGTTCACGATCACGACCTCGTCGACTCCCTCAGGCTCGAGTGCCTCTTCCACGACGTACTGGATGACCGGCTTGTCGATGACGGGAAGGAGCTCCTTCGGCGTGCACTTCGTGGCCGGGAGGAAGCGGGTTCCGAGTCCTGCAGCTGGAATGATGGCTTTCATGGAATTGACCTTTCAGAAGCATTGTTCAGTCATTTGCACTATCAGTCAGCCTGTTCAGGATAGCGCTCATTGCCTTGTACATGCCACCCATCGGCTTGTGCGGCCCGACATTGCGCCGCAGACGGCACAAATCTGCCTGTCTTGCACGGATGCTCCACAATTGGGGCCCCGAGTCTCCATCCCTAGAGATCGAGCTGGTCGAACGTGTCTGCCATGACGCCAGCCATTTCAGGGCCGGCACCTTTGCCCGGGCCGACAAGGCGGATGCCAGCACGTACAAGGTCGGCTATAGCCGTCGCCACGGCATGCATGCTGTCGAGGCGCGAGCGGTCCGTCCGGGCGCCGCGCTCCGTCGTGTCGGCAATGCGCACGAGCAGAGATACGCCTGCCTCAGCCGCTGCCTCGGACAGACGGTCCGAAAGCGCGCAGGCGCTGACCGCATCGAGCCCTTCGACACCGAGCGTGGCAAGCCCCAGCTTTCCTGCTTCTGCCACCGCATCGAAGACCGAGGCCCCGTCTGCGAGATTGTGTCCGGAGTCGAGCACGACAGAGCCGATGATCGGACGGTAAGCTCCCAGCTCGCGGGCGATTGCCGCATAGCCTGCACCCTTGGCAGCAGCCCTCAGGTGCGCCAGATCAGGCATCGAAGCCAGCAGCAGCCCATGCACGCCCTTCGAGATGAGGCAGCGTGCCTCATCCTCATAGGCCCTCACTGCTTCATCTTCTGACGAGGCATCGTCCAGGCAGCTCGGACCGAGCGCGCCTACGACGAAGGGGGAAGCACTCCTGAAGGCAAGACGCACGCCACGCGCGCAGGCATCCTCCATGCGGATGCCAGTGCCTTCCTTTGCAAGCGTCGGTGCCGAGCAGCGCTCCGTGAACGTCACGGCGACATCTGCACCCACATCGTGATAGATTCTGTGGGCATGGGCCACCGTCTCCTGCTCGAACATGAGCCATTCAGCGTCGGTCACCTCTTCGCCCGACGGGAACTCCGACAGGATGTAGCGGATATCCCCCGGGAAGACGAGCGTGCCCTTCCCATCAGGCGCCAGGAGCTCGCTCAGGCTCTGCGCCGCCTCATCATCTGCATCAAGCTCAGCCATAGGCCCTTACCTCTCGAATGTCACGCCCTGCTTCTTCATGTACTCGATCCAGCGCTTCTGCGTATCGTGGGAGAGTGCATGCTCCATGAGGCAGGCCTCTTCGTCTGCCGTCTCGGGCTCGACACCCAGATCGTTTGTGAGGAAGCTCCTGAGCACGCGGTGGCAGAGCCACACGTGCGCAGCGTATTCCTTGCCTTCCGGCGTGAGCGTGACCTTGCCATAGCGGGTCTGCTCGACCATGCCGGATTCCTTGAGCGTCGAGAGCGCCTTGTTGACCGAGGCCTTCGAGACCCCGAGCTGTTCAGCCACATCGACCGACCGCACGCCGTCCGTGCTTACCGCCTCTTTCGAAAGCCGGTAGATCGACTCGAGGTAGTCCTCGTTTGCCATCGTCAGGCTATGCTCCGGCGCGATATCGTTTCTTGCCATATGCTTCTCCGCATCCAAAGTTGCTGTCTGCGTTCTCTTACCCATCTTGGGCGCATCTGCATGCAGCCCATTTCAGACGAGCATACCAGACCCTGCCTCCGCATGAAAAAAGGGCACAGCCTTGAAAGCTGCGCCCTGAAACGTTCAATGAGTTCCTATCAGAGGAAATCCTCGTCGTCGGCCTCGATCGTCTTCCTCACGACGTGGGCTCCGAGGGACTGGAGCTTATCGACGAAGCGCTCGTAGCCGCGGTCGATATGGTGGATTGCCGATACTGTCGTCGTGCCTTCCGCGACAAGGCCTGCCATCACAAGGGCAGCGCCACCACGGAGATCGGGCGACTTCACCTGCGCACCCTGCAGGGTCTTGACGCCGTGCACGATTGCGTGGTGTCCCTCGATCTTGATGTCTGCTCCCATGCGGTTGAGCTCGGAGGCAAACATGAAGCGGTTCTCGAAGATGTTCTCCGTGATGATGCAGGTGCCTTCGGCAAGCGCGAGCACGCACATGGTCTGGGCCTGCATATCGGTCGGGAATCCCGGATACGGAAGCGTCTGGATATCGACAGGACGCAGGCTTCCCATGCGGGACACGGTGCAGCAGCGGCTGCCGCGCTCGACCTTCATGCCCATCTCTTCGTACTTCCTGAGCACGAGCCCCAGATGCTGCGGCTCGAAGCCGCGGACCGTGATCGGATCCTTCGTGAGTCCTGCCATCGCGAGGAAGGTGCCCGCCTCGATGCGGTCGCCGACGACCGCATGCTCGACCGGGTGGAGCTCCTTCACGCCTTCGACCTCGATGATCGGAGAGCCTGCACCCTTGATGCTGGCGCCCATCTCGTTCAGCATGTTCGCGAGATCGACGATCTCAGGCTCGCGTGCGGCATTGTCGATGGTCGTCGTCCCTTTTGCGAAGACGCTTGCCATCATCAGGTTCTCTGTCGCGCCGACCGAAGCGAACTCGAGCGTCACCATGGCGCCCTTGATGCCATCAGGTGCCGACGCATGGATGTTGCCGTGGTCGATCTCGAACTTCACGCCCAGGGCCTCAAGGCCCAAGATGTGCATATCGATCTTGCGGGCGCCGATGTTGCAGCCGCCAGGCATAGCGACAATGGCCTTGCCGAAGCGGGCAAGCAAGGGGCCAAGCACTGCCGTGGAGGCGCGCATCTGGGCAACGAGCTCATAGGGCGTCTCCCACTTGTCCACGTTCGAGGTATCGATCACGAGGGTATGGGTGTCGCGCACCTTGATTGTAGCGCCGAGACGCTTCAACACCTTCCCCATCACATGGACATCCGAGATGTTCGGGACGTTCGTGAGCGTCGTCGTGCCGGGCGCCATGATCGTTGCCGCCATGAGCTTCAGCGCGGAGTTCTTTGCACCCTCGACCGTTACCTCGCCTGTGACGGGATAGCCGCCCTCTATCTGGATAACTTCCATGTACTTCCTATCTATGCGGTCTGCTTGGCCGCAGCCGTCGGCGCTTCCTTCAGAAGGAGGTCGCACCAGTCGATCTTGTTCTGGTAGTACGCACGGCGGTGGTCGTCTTCCGGCAGGGCGTTCTTTGCATTGAGCGCCTTCTGCTTCGTCTGCTCGACGACGACAGGATCGATATCATCGATGTCGCGGGCATGGTCGGCCAGCACGATGACCGTGTTGTTGTCGATCTCGGCATAGCCGCCGGAAATGACGATACGACGCAGGTCGCCGCCATCCTCCTTGCGGCGGGTGATGCGCATGACGCCGTCGCCCAGAGCGAGGATCTCAGAGGCATGGCCCGGCCAGACGCCGACTTCGCCGGTATATGAGACAAGCACGACATGGGCGATAGGCCCCTCAAGGAGGAGCCTATCCGGTCGCACTATCTGACAGGTGAGTTCTGCCATCTGTACTTCCCTACTCAGCCTCGGCGGAGCCCTCCGCCTCGGCCTTCATCTTTGCTGCACGTGCACGGACATCGTCGATGTTGCCGGCATTGCGGAATGCCTGCTCGGGGATATCGTCGCATTCGCCGTCGATGATGGCAGCAAACGAGCGGACGGTATCTTCGACCCTGACGTAGACGCCCGGCTGGCCCGTGAACTTCTCGGCCACGTGGAACGGCTGGGAGAGGAACTGCTGGACCTTGCGGGCACGGTTGACGGTCTGGCGCTGCTCTTCGGAGAGCTCGTCCATACCGAGAATGGCGATGATGTCCTGGAGGTCGGAGTACTCCTGTAGGATCTCCTGCACGGCCGTGGCGACACGGTAGTGCTCTTCGCCGACGACAGCGGGGTCGAGGGCGGAACTGGAGGAGGCAAGAGGATCGACTGCCGGGTAGATGCCAAGCTGGGTAATGGCACGCGAAAGGACCGTCGTGGCGTCGAGGTGCGTGAACGTCGTGGCAGGTGCCGGGTCGGTCAGGTCGTCTGCCGGGACATAGACTGCCTGGACAGACGTAATCGAGCCCTCGCGCGTCGAGGTGATGCGCTCCTGCAGGTCGCCCATCTCCGTTGCGAGCGTCGGCTGGTAGCCGACTGCGGAAGGCATGCGGCCAAGAAGTGCGGAGACCTCAGAGCCTGCCTGCGAGAAGCGGAAGATGTTGTCGATGAAGAGCAGGACGTCCTGGCCCTGATCGCGGAAGTACTCTGCGGTCGTAAGGCCGGCAAGAGCGACACGAAGACGTGCTCCAGGTGGCTCGTTCATCTGTCCGTAGACCAGGCAGGTCTTGTTGATGACGCCAGACTCGCTCATCTCGAGGTAGAGGTCGGTACCCTCACGGGTACGCTCGCCGACGCCGGTGAAGACGGACGTGCCGCCGTGCTCCTGTGCCAGGTTGTTGATGAGCTCCTGGATCAGGACGGTCTTGCCGACGCCTGCGCCACCGAAGAGGCCCGTCTTGCCGCCGCGGACATACGGCTCCAGGAGGTCGATGGCCTTGATGCCGGTCTCGTAGACCTCCATGGTCGTCGTCAGGTCCTCGAAGGCAGGTGCCGGACGGTGGATCGGATAATACGCGAGTCCCTCAGGCATGGGCTTGCCGTCGACCGGCTGGCCCATGACATTCCAGACGCGGCCGAGCGTTGCCTCGCCGACCGGCATCATCATAGGCTGGCCCGTATCCTTTGCTTTGAGGCCACGCTGCATGCCGTCGGTCGATGCCATGGCGACCGTACGGACGACACCGTGCGGAAGCTGGGACTCGACTTCGAGCACCACATGGACCTTGCCCATGGGGGTCTCGCCGTCGACGATGAGGGCGTTGTAGATGTCAGGCACCTGGTCGTCGAACGCGACGTCGACGACAGCGCCGACGATGCGCACGACGGTGCCGACACCGGCGCTATGCTTGCGGTAGTCGCGCGCAAGCGCCTCGAAGTCGACGCTGTTCTTTTCTTGTTCTGCCATCAGTTGTCCTCCAATGCGGACGCACCGCCGATGATCTCGTTGAGCTCGGTAGTGATGGAGCCCTGCCTGACGCGGTTGTACATGCGCGAAAGCGATGTGATGACCTCGTTCGCGTTGTCCGTAGCGGACTGCATGGCGCGACGGCGTGCGCCATGCTCTGCTGCGGCGGAGTCAAGCAGCGCGTGGAAGATGACCGTCCTGATGTAGGCCGGCATCAGATATCCAAGCACCTTGGAAGCGCTGGGGTCGAACGTGAACTCCGTATAGAGCTCGTGTCCGACATGCTCGAGCGCCTCGGGATTGCGCGGTGCGTTAGGAATGACAAGATCCTCGGTACGCACGGGCAGGAGCTGCTCGGTGACCTTGTCCTGGTCGACCCTGTTGCGGGCGTGCATGTAGTAGAGCATGACGCGGTCGATGGTCTCGGCCTTGTAGCCGTCCATGACATAGGAGGCGATACGGTCTGCCTCGTCCATCGTCGGCTCGGAGGAGATGCCCACGAAGGACATGACCGGCTCGAGGCCGCGGTAGGTGAAGTAGTCCGTAGGCTTCCTGCCGCACGTGATGAGGAGGCTCTTCTTGCCCTGGCGCTTCAGGGTCTCCATCTCATGCTGGACCTCGCGCTGGAGATTGATATTGAAGCCACCAGCAAGGCCGCGGTCGGATGCGATGAGGATGAAGAGGACGCACTTCTCCTTGTCGTGCGTGGCCAGGAGCGGCTGCGACAGGTCGACGCCGGCATTGGCGACGTTTGCGAGCATGCGCTTGATTGCATCCTTATAGGGTGCTGCCTGCTCGGCGCGCTCCAATGCCTTGCGGATCTTGGCGGTGGAGACCATCTCCATCGTCCTCGTGATCTGCATCGTCGCTGTGACGGAGGAGATGCGCTTGTTTATCTCGCGAAGGTTCGACATGTGCCGTGCCTCACGCCTTCTCGTTCTCGTCCGTGTCTTCCTCTTCCTTCTTCACGCCGTGCTTCTCGAGGAAGCTCGCCTTGAAGTGGTCGAGGTGCGTCCTGATCTGGTCGGCCATTGCGTCGGAGATGCGGTTCTTGCGGATCTCCTGGCGAATCCCGTCATGGCGGGTAGCCATGTACTGGACCATCTCATCCCTGAACGGGACGACGAGGTCGAGATCGAGATCGTCGACGTAGCCTTCCTTGCCCGCGAAGAGCGTGAGCACCTGGTCGGCGACATCGAGTGCGGCATAGCGGCCCTGCTTCAGCAGTTCCGTCATGCGTGCGCCGTGATTCAGCTGGTACTGGGTCGTTGCATCCAGGTCGGAGCCGAACTGGGAGAAGGCCTGCTTCTCGCGGTAGTATGCAAGGTCGGAGCGCAGCGTGCCTGCAACCTGCTTCATGGACTTCAGCTGTGCGGCGCCGCCGACACGAGACACCGAGATGCCGACATCGACTGCCGGGCGCTGGCCTTGGAAGAACAGGTTCGTCTGCAGGTAGATCTGGCCATCCGTGATGGAAATCACGTTCGTCGGAATATAGGCCGAGACATCGCCGTCCTGCGTCTCGATGATCGGGAGTGCCGTGAGCGATCCTGCGCCGTTGGCGTCAGAAAGCTTGCAGGCGCGCTCGAGCAGGCGCGAATGCAGATAGAAGATGTCGCCCGGGTAGGCCTCGCGTCCAGGCGGACGATGAAGCGTCAGCGACATCTGACGATAGGCCACGGCCTGCTTCGACAGGTCGTCGTAGACCACGAGCACGTGTCCGCCGTGATGCTGCGCATCTGCGGGATGGCCATGCTCGTCGTTGTACATGAAGTACTCGCCGATGGCAGCGCCTGCCATAGGAGCGATGTACTGCATAGGAGCAGAATCGGCAGCCGTAGCAGAGACGATGATCGTCTTGTCGAGGACGCCGTGCTGCTTCAGGGACTCGCGGATCGATGCAACCGTCGAGGCCTTCTGGCCGATAGCGACGTAGATGCAGATGATATCCGTGTCCTTCTGATTCACGATCGTATCGATTGCAATGGCGGTCTTGCCCGTCTTGCGGTCGCCGATGATGAGCTCACGCTGGCCACGTCCGATAGGCACCATTGCATCAACGGCAAGCAGGCCTGTCTGGACAGGCTCGCAGACCGGCTGGCGCTCCATGATGCCAGGAGCCTTGAACTCGATCGGACGGCGGTGCGTCGTGTTGATCGGGCCAAGACCGTCGATCGGCTGGCCGAGCGGATTCACGACACGGCCGAGCATCTTGTGGCCGACAGGAATGTCCATGACGCGACCGGTCGTGCGGCACTCGTCGCCCTCCTTGATGGAGTCGACTTCGCCGAACAGGACCGCGCCCACATCGTGCTCGTCGAGGTTCTGCGCCAGGCCGTACACGGTATGTCCCGTCTCAGAGCTCGTGAACTGCAGAAGCTCTCCTGCCATGGCAGACTTGAGTCCGGAGACACGGGCAATGCCGTCGCCGACCTGGGTCACCACAGACGACTCCTGCGTATCCACCGTGGCGGTCACGCCAGCCAGCTGGCTGCGCAGCTGCGCCATGATGGCTTCGGAGCTGATTTGGCTCACTATTCTTCACCTCCGAGGAAGGATGTAGAAAGCTTCTTCCTGATGTTGACGAGCTGCGCCTTCACCGAAGCGTCATAGCGGTTGCCACGCTCCTCGATGACGATGCCGCCGATGATTGAAGGATCGACACGCTCGACGAGATAGATCGGGGCCTTGAGGTCCTTCTCCATCTTTGCGCGCACCTCTCCCCTCAGCTTGTCATCCATCGGCACAGCTGTCGTGACCGTGACGGACACGGTCTTGTCATCCTGGTCGACCAGGGTCTTGTACTGATGTGCAACATCCTTTACAAGATCGAGGTCATTGTCCTCACGCATCGCCGTGAGGGTCTCGAGGACCTCAGGCGTGAACTTGACGGCATGCTGCCATTGGACAAGGTCGGCATTGGCTCTTCCCTCGGAACGGGCTGCATCGAGCAGTGCGCGGGTATAGGCCTCGACCTTCTCCTCATCATTCTTGCTTGCCATCAGCGCTACCTACTTCCGCAAGGTACTTCTCGGCCAGCTGACGCTGCTGATCCTGGGTCAGTCCATCGCCGATGATCTTGCTGGCGATTTCGACCGAGAGGTCGACGACAGAGCTGGAAATCTCGATCATGGCCTTGTGGCGCTCGGAATCGACCACATCATGGGCCTTTGCGACGGTTGCGGCTGCATCCTTCTGGGCTTTGGCAAGCACCTTGGAGCGCTCGGCTTCGGCCTCCTTCTTTGCAGCTGCGACAATCTCGTCGGCCTGGCGGTTGGCATCTGCGAGACGCTTCTCGTATTCCTTCTTCGTCGCCTCGGCATCTGCCTTTGCCTTTGCGGCATCGTCCAGATCGCCCTTGATCTTGGCCTCGCGAGCATCCATTGCCTTCAGCACGGAAGGCCAGGCGAACTTCGCGAGAACGATCCAGATGATGATGAAGGCGATGCAGGCCGGGATGAACTCTGCCGGCCTCGGCATGAGCAGTGCCATGCCGCCCGAAGACTCCTCAGCAAATGCCAGCGTCGGGAGCGCAAAGGCGACGACGCCCGCCGCGCTCGCAGCTATACCGCGGAAGAAGCTGTTGTTCTTCAAATCCATATTGCTCCCTCTTTCCGCTTGCTGGCCTGGACTACATAATCGAGACGACGAAGCCAATCAGGCACAGAGCCTCGATGAATGCCGCTGCCAGGATGAAGACGGTAAAGAGTCGGCCCTGGACCTCGGGCTGGCGAGCCATGCTGTTTGCAACGTTGGCTGCAGAGAGGCCGATACCAAGTGCTGCACCAATGACGCAGAGACCGTAGCCAATAACGTTCACGATTCCTCCTTTGTCATTCGCCAGTCCTTATGGCCGGCGAATACCGAACTATGTACTAGCAGGAAGTCCCTGCGAGTAACCTCGAAGCTATTATTCTTCCGTGCTCTCGGCGCCATTGATGTAGACGGCAGAAAGCAGAGTAAAGATATACGCCTGGATGAAGGCGATCATGAGCTCGACGCCGTAGATCATGATGAGCAGGACCATCCAGAGGGCAGACATGGCGCCCGTGCCGACTGCAGCGGCAGAGATCGCACCATTGATGAGCGGCTCGAGGAAGATTGTGCACATGATTGCGAAGGTGCCCATGACGACATGGCCTGCGAACATGTTGCAGAAAAGACGGACGGCCAGCGTGATCAGGCGAAGGAACGTCGAGAAGACCTCGATGATCCACACGACGACGCGGATCGGAAGCATGAGGCCGGAAGGCGCGAGGCTCTTCACATAGCCCCAGAGGCCCTTCTTGCGCACGCCGATGTAGATGAAGTAGCAGAACGACATGAGCGCGATGGCGCCCGTGACACCGGTGGAGCCGGTGCCCGGCTTCCACGTCGGCAGCATGCCGATGTAGTTGCCGAAGAGAACGAAGAAGAAGAGCGTTGCAAGGAACGGGAAGTGCTTCCTCCACGTATCGCCGAGCATTGCCTTCGCGATATCGTTTCTGACGAACTCGATCAGGTACTCGACGCCGTTCACGAAGACGCCGTGCGGCACGAGGCTCGCGCTCTGCTTCTTCGTGAAGACGAGCAGCACAGCTACGCACAGAGCGCATGCAACGAGGAGCCAGAACGTATAGATCGTCAGGCCGAACGTCGTATCGCCGACAACCGCAGTCGGATAGAACGTATTTATGAGCTCGCTCATCGAATTCGAGACTTCGGCAAAGGCTTCGCCCACGATGACTACTTCCCTTCACTCACACATATCATGCTCAGTCTGAAGAGAGGGCGGAGCGTATGGCTTCGACTACCCATGCAGACAGGAACACGCCTATTGCTGATACCCCAAACATCAGGACATCTTTCGGTTTCAGCACGTACACCATAACAAACGCAGCCATCAGGAGAGCAAAGGAGAACACGGCTGCACCGAAGGCACGGCCCAGGCGCGCTTCTATCCTCTTCCTCCTGACCAGCTCCAGAAGGACAACGCCTGGCAGCGCCGCCAGAAGGCCACACATGAGCCCTGCCGCGGTCACGCCCAAGCGCTACCTCCTTCTTGCTGCAGCATTCGCGCTGAAAAACGTCTTCAGACAATATTCGTACCCACCGAGAATGTCCACTCATCCACCTAAACTCGGGTCTGCACCTCAGTTTCGACACATTTCTGACTTGCGTTCAAAAACAGGAGACACCCCCGGTGGGAACGGAATTACTTCGTGCCGTAGATGCGGTCTCCCGCATCGCCCAGGCCCGGCAGGATGTAGGCATCCTTGTTGAGCTCGCGGTCGAGCGCGCAGGTGTAGAGGCGCACATCCGGGTCGTAGTCGAGGACAGCGTGCACGCCTTCGGGAGCAGAGACGAGCGTGAGCGCACGGATGTCCTTCACGCCGGCCTCCCGCAGGAACTGGATTGCCGCTGTCATGGATCCGCCCGTGGCAAGCATCGGGTCGACGATCAGGCAGGTGCGCTTGTCCACATCGGGCGGGAACTTGCAGTAGTACTGGTGCGGCTCATGCGTCTCGGGATCGCGGTACATGCCCACGTGTCCCACGCGGGCAGACGGCACGAGGTCGAGGATGCCATCGACCATGCCCAGTCCTGCACGCAGGATCGGGATGATGGCGACCTTTTTGCCGGCGATGCGCTTGCAGACCGTCTTCTCGAGCGGGGTCTCGACCTCGACATCCTCGAGCGGGAAGTCGCGCATGGCCTCATAGCCCTCGAAGATGGCAAGCTCGGTCACGAGCTCGCGGAACTGCTTCGTGCTCGTGTTCTTGTCGCGCAGGATGTGGAGCTTGTGCTGCACGAGCGGGTGGTCGATGATCTGGAAGCGTGGATCGTTGATTTCTGCCATATCTAGCACCCCTCGGAATCGACGCCAGCAAACTTCGGATCGTCCTCGCGCATGATCTTCGTGACCCTGCGCTCATGCCTGCCACCCAGAAAGTCGGTCTCGAGGAACGTCTTCACGAAGTCCATGTTGTCGGAAAGCGACACGAAGCGGCCCGAGAGGCAGATGACATTGGCATTGTTGTGCTGGCGGGCAAGCTCTGCGAACTCATGCGACGTGATCGTCACTGCACGCACGCCCGGCACCTTGTCAGCCGTGATGGCCATGCCGAGGCCGGTACCGCAGATGAGGACGCCGAAATCGGCCTCTCCTGCTGCAACCTTGCGCGCCACCTTGTCGGCGTAGTCAGGATAGTCCACGGAATCGAAGCTCTCAGGCCCGAGGTCTTCCACCTCATGGCCCAGAGACTCGATGAACTGCACCATAGGCGGCTTGAAGCCGTATCCGCCATGGTCGGATGCTATGGCAATGCGCACGTCGTGCTCCTTTCAAAGGCTATACCTCTTTCGATTATGGCACCAAACGCGCAGCTTGGCTATGTGCGCTCCTGCCTCACGAGAGGGCACGCTCAACAGCGCGGCGCCACCCTGCGATGAGGCGCGTGCGCTCTTCCTCTTGCATCTCGGGCACGAATGTACGCTCGATGCTCCGGAGCTGGCAGAGCTCTTTGCGCGAGCCCCAGACGCCTGTGGCGAGCCCTGCGATATAGGCGGCACCGAGAGCCGTCGTCTCGCCGACTGCGCAGCGCACGACATTTGCCTGGAGCAGGTCCGCCTGGAACTGCATGATGAAGTCATTGCGCGACGCTCCGCCGTCGACCTCGAGCGAGGAGAGCGAAGACGAGGTGTTCCCGAACATGGCCTCGGCGATATCGTAGGTTTGGTACGCAAGAGACTCGCAGGCAGCGCGCACGATGTGCGCCCGCTTCGTGCCGCGCGTGAGGCCGCACAAAAGGCCTCTGGCATCTGCGTCCCACCAGGGTGCACCGAGTCCCGTGAATGCAGGAACGAGATAGCAGCCCTGCGTATCTGGAATGGAGAGTGCAATGTCTGCCGTCTCCTGCGCAGAGGAGATGAGGCCCACGTCGTCTCTCAGCCACTGGATGACCGTGCCGGCATTGAAGACAGAGCCTTCGAGCGCATAGGCGATCTCTGAGCCCTGGGCGATGCCGATTGTCGTGACAAGACCATGGTCAGAAAGCTTCGGCTCGGCACCGACATTTGCAAGCAGGAAGCAGCCCGTACCATACGTGTTCTTGGCAGATCCCGACGCAAAGCAGCAGTGGCCGAAGAGCGCTGCCTGCTGGTCGCCTACGACGCCCGTGATCGGAGGCCTGTGCGAGAGGATATTGTGCGTCACATAGCCGAAGTCGCCATCCGATGGCTTTGCCTCAGGCAGGAGATTCATGGGCACGCCGACAAGATCGCACAGCTCCTTGTCCCAGCAGAGCTTCGTGATATCGAAGAGCATTGTGCGCGAGGCATTCGTATAGTCTGTCGCATGCACCTTGTGCGCCGTGAGGTTCCAGACAAGCCACGTATCGATCGTGCCGGCCAGAAGCTTTCCTGCCTCCGCATCAGCACGCGCTCTCTCCACATGGTCCAGGATCCAGGCAATCTTCGTGCCCGAGAAGTATGGGTCGGGGATGAGGCCGCACTTCTTGTGGATGAGCTCCCCTGCCCCTTCGTCCAAAAGCTTCTGGATCTGGGGCGCCGTGCGGCGGCACTGCCACACGATTGCGTTGTAGATAGGATGCCCCGTCTCCTTGTCCCAGACGACCGTCGTCTCGCGCTGGTTCGCAATCGAGACCGCAGCAAGCCGGTCCGAATGGATGCCGGTCTTGAACTGCACCTCGACCATGCAAGCCACGATGCCCGAGGCGATCTCTTCGGGATCCTGCTCGACCCAGCCCGGATGAGGATAGAAGTTCTTGATCGGGCGGCTGGCCTGTCCGACAGGCTTTCCTTCCTCGTCGAAGATGATGGCACGCACGCTCGTCGTTCCGGCATCGAGCGACATGATATAGCGGGACATGGGCTGCCTCCTGGGATGGCTTCCTCCGAACAGACGCCCCCATTCTGCGAGCCAAGGCCGCAGAAAACACTACCAGTTCCGCAGACGTCATCCCGCTCTCGGTTGAACTCCGCCTTCTGCCGCCCACCCGCGAAATCCTGCCGTTCGCTGATTCTGATTCATCGATTCAGATATTTCTGAATCATTTATCTATTCTGATTCATTGTAGACTGGTTCGGCGATTCAGATCGCCCGGATGAGCAAAGGAGAAGTGGGGTGGCAGATTACAAGGCTCTTGCCCAGACCATCGTGGACAACGTCGGAGGAGCGAACAACGTACGCGCCCTCACGCACTGCGTGACAAGGCTGCGCTTCACGCTCAAGAATCCGAAGCTGACAAAGACAGATGTGCCCGAGAAGACCGATGGTGTCATCAAGGTCATCGAAGCCGGCGGCCAGTACCAGGTCGTCGTCGGCGCCAAGGTCACAGGCCTCTACGACGAGATCCTGGCAGACTTTGACGTCCAGGGTGCAGGCGCGGTCGAGCCAGCACCGGCAGAGGCAGACGGAGATGCGAAGAACAACGCCGTGAACCGCCTCATGGGCACGATGTCCGCCATCCTCATGCCGACGCTTCCGGTCCTTACCGCAGCCGGCATCATCAAGGGCCTCGTCGCCCTCTTTGCTGCCCTCGGCATCCTCTCCACGACAGACGGCATCTACATGGTCTTCTACGCCGTCGGCGATGGCTTCTTCTACTTCCTGCCGATCATGCTCGGCTACACGGCAGCGAAGCACTTCCACTGCAACGAGTTCATCGGCGCCACGATCGGCGCTGCCCTCGTCTATCCGAACATGGTGAACATCGCGACGACGCTTCCGGTCGCAGGCTCGCTCTTTGCCGGGACGCCGTTCCAGATGGACTTCTACAACACGTTCTTCGGCATCCCTATCGTCATGCCTGGCTCTGGCTATACGTCCCCTGTCGTCCCGATCATGATTGCCGTCTGGTTCGCCTCGATCCTGGAGCATGCCTTCAGGAAGCACCTCAATGAGATGGTGCGCGACCTCCTGACCCCGCTCTTCGTGCTTGCGATCTCCGTGCCTGTGACCTACCTCGTGATGGCCCCGTCGTCCAGGGCATCTGCGGCTTGACACTCCCCATGGCTAGAGCCAGGGGATTCTCGCTTCACAGCAGATAGCCTTTCCCCGCATGCGCGGGGGCGGGTCTTACGCCTGCTCCACGAGCGTTCGGGGCACTCGCGCGCCCCCGGTTCCCGCAAGCCCTGCGGTACCGTTTCCTTCCGCCAGCAGCCTCGCGCCCTCGGCGGCGATGTTCTTCGCCGCGTTGAGGTCGCGGTCGTGGCGGGCCCCGCAGGCGGGGCAGGTCCACTCCTCGACGCCCAGCACGACGTTCTTGTTCACGTAGCCGCAGCACGAGCACGTCTTGCTTGACGGGTAGAACCTCCCCACCTTCACGAAGGCACGCCCGTACCAGGCGCACTTGTACTCGAGCTGGCGGGCCATCTCGGACATGGAGGCATCGGACACCGCCTTGGCGAGGTGGCGGCTCTTCTCCATGCCAGCCACGTTCAGGTCCTCGACGGCGATGGCTTGGCTCTCGCGCACCGCGCTCGTCGTGGCCTTGTGGATGGCGTCCTTCCTCTGGTTCGCAATCTTCTCATGGACGCGGGCCACCCGGACCCGCTGCTTGCTCCGCCTGTTGGAGCCCTTCCTCTTCCTCGACAGCCTCCTCTGCTCCCGCGCCAGCCTCTTCTCTGACTTGGCGAGGCTCCTGGGGCTGGCGACAGCCTTGCCGTCCGAACGCGCCATGAGGCAGCGGATGCCGGCGTCTATGCCCATGACCTCGACAGGGCCTTCCGGCATGTCGGGCGCAGGGCAGCCCGTGCAGCAGACGGTGACGAAGTATTTGCCCGTCGGCGTCCGCTTGACGGTGGCGTTCACGACGCGGCCCTCGGGCATGCGCGAGACGCGGGCCTTCACCGTGCCGAGCTTCGGCAGCCTGATATGGCCGGCATCCGGCACGGCTATCCCCCAGTTGGTGCGGTAGCTCTGGCGGCTGTCGCGCTTGGACTTGAAGCGGGGGTAGCCAGGCTTGCCGCCGGTCTTGCAGCGGCGGAAGAACCCGTCGAAGGCCCTGCCCAGGTTCACCACGGCCTGCTGGAGCGCGTGCGAGTCCACCTCGGAGAGCCAGGGGGCCTCTTCCCCCTTCCAGGCGGTGACGAGCTTCTGGAGCTGGTAGACGGTAGGCGACTTGCCCGTCTTCTCGTACTGCTCCCTTTTCGTCTCCAGGCACCTGTTGTAGACCCACCGGCAGCAGCCGAAGGTCCGCTCGATGAGGGCGCACTGGTCTGCGCTGGGATAGATGCGGTATTCGTAGGCCCTCTCCATCGCTAGACCCCCTTCTGGCTCTCGATGTACTGCTTCACGGCTGAGAGGGGCGCTCCGCCCACGGTGGAGACGAAGTAGCTGTTGGTCCAGAGGGACGGGAGCCTCTTCTTGAGCCAGGGGAACTCCTCGCGGAGGTCGTGGCTGGTCCTTCCCTTGATGCGCTTCACGGCCCTGTGGATGCCGAGCTGCGGGTCCACCTCCAGCAGCATGTGGACGTGGTCGGGCATGACCTCCATCTCGATTATCTCGAAGGAGAGCTCTTCGGCGACCTCGCGCGCTATCTCCTTGAGGCGCTCGTCCACGCCGTCCACGAGCACCCGACGGCGGTACTTCGGGCAGAAGACCACGTGGTACCTGCAGCTGTAGACGACGTTGTTGTTGCTCTTGCACTCCATGCAGGCATTATACCACATCGACCTGTCTATTGTCGCCTTCGGCGATGCGCGGCTTGGCCCCATGCCTGAAGGAAGAGGCTTGCGCCGCGGGTCTGGCCATCCCCTCGGCCTCTCCAACATCGCCCTTGCCGGCTTCGATTACGTCATGGCTGCAGGCGGCATCGGACCTATGGTCGGCATGGCGCAGGGCCTGTGCATCACGCTGCGCACGAAGTCCAAGAAGGTCCGCGACCTCGCCCTTCCCTCCTTCATCTCCCAGGTCATGGGCGTCGGCGAGCCCCTCATGTACTCGATCCTGATCCCGCTCAGGAAGCCCTACGCGATCAACATCATCGGCGGTGCCATCGGCGGCGCCATCATCGGCGCTCTCAAGGGCAAGATCTACGTCTTCGGCGGATCTGGCCTCTTCGGCCTTGCGAACTACGTCGATCCTTCGGGCGATCCGACGAACTTCATCCACTGCCTGATCGGCATTCTCGTCGCAATGGTCGCTGTCTTCATCATCCAGTGGATTGCCTATGATTTCGATGCCGAGAAGAAGGTCATCGGAGAATAGAAAGCCTTGCAGAAGAGGCCGGCCAAGGCCGGCCTCTTATCTGAAAGAGAGAGTGTCTCATGCTCCAGCATCTTGCACCGAAAGACTTCGAGCCGGAAACCATCACGCTCGATGGCCGTACGCTCAGATACCGCTCATGCCGTGGCGTCCGCTACTGCGAGCGTCCCCAGGATCCGATACAGGTCCTCAACATCTTCGTTCCTGAAGCCTACTTCGAGGGTGGCAGCATCTCGGGCTACACGGCAGAGACCGCCCCCGTCTTCTGCCCGAGCACGGTCGGCGGCTACATGCCAGGACCAGCTGCAGAGCCAGGACCCGACCACTTCTTCCCGACGAACGCCGTCTTCGAGGCCCTTGCGCATGGCTACGTGATTGCAGGCATCGGCGTACGCGGAAGGACGACCGGCAGCACCTCCACGGAGTTCTTCATGGGAGGCTCCGTGGAGGCCAGGGAGGCCGCAGCCACCGGCAGGCTCTGCGACCGCGCCCCTGCCTTCATCGTCGACCTCAAGGCGGGCATCCGGTACCTGCGCACCTATGCCCAGGATGTGCCAGGAGACCTCGGCCGTATCGTGACGAACGGCACCTCTGCCGGAGGCGCCCATTCAGCCCTTGCCGGCACCTCGGGCGACTCTTCCGACTACACTGACGAGCTCGAGCGCATCGGCGCTGTCATGGACGCCTCCGATGCTATCTTCGCTGCCAGCTGCTACTGCCCGATCCACAACCTCGATCATGCAGATATGGCATACGAGTGGCAGTTCAAAGGCATTGCCGACTGCCACTACACACATTTCAGGAAGCGCGATGGCAAGATCGTGAAGATCAGCGAGGATTCCGTCCTGACGGCGGAGCAGCAGGAGCTCTCCGAAGAGCTTGCCTGTGCCTTCCCGGTCTATGTCCGAAGCCTTGGCCTCACAGACAAGGACGGCACCTCCCTCACGCTTGCAGAGGACGGCACCGGCTCCTTCCTTGACTGGATCGAGCGCCAGCTCATTGCCTCAGCACAGCGCGAGCTCGAGACCGGGGCAAACACGCAGAACCTTCCCCAGCTCATGACAGAAGGCTCTGCTCCTGAAGCGCTTTCCTGCCTCTCGATCGAAGACGGCACCGTGAAGGGCATCGACTGGCCTGCCTTCGTCCGCACGATCACCCGCATGAAGCCCTGCCCCGCCTTCGACGCCCTCGATCTCCATTCTCCCGAGAACGAGGAGTTCGGCACAGAGGACATCATCGCCCGCCACTTCACGGCATTCTCGCAGGAGCACACAGCAGTGCCGGCAGAGCTTGCGCCTGACAGGACGATACGGATGATGAATCCGCTCTCATATGTGAGCTCGCCTGGCTGCTGCACGCACTGGCGGATTCGCCATGGCTCCTATGACCGCGACACGTCGCTTGCCATTCCTGCCATCCTTGCGCTCTCGCTTGCGAATGCAGGCAAGGACGTCGACTTCCGCTATCCCTGGGGCCTTCCCCACAGCGGAGACTACGACCTGCCCGAGCTCTTCAGCTGGATAGACGGGCTCTGCCTGAACGGACGCTAGACAAGATGCGGCCCCGGCTCAAAAACCGAGGCCGCTTCATGATGGTACGGTATGGAACATAATGTATGTGATGCCTGATGCGGGAAAGGACATGCGATGGACGTCTTCGACGAGATAGCGCTTCACAAGGACTCCCTCACGCCTGCTGAGCAGGCCGTGAGCCGCATCGTCCAGGAGCATCCCGATGCGATACTCGGATGCACGAGCAACGAGCTTGCCCGCCGCTTCGGCGTCTCCCAGAGCGCCGTCTCCCGCTTCTGCCAGAAGCTTGGCTTTGCCGGCTACGGAGAGTTCCGCATGGAGCTCCACAAGACATTGACGCTCAGGAGCTTCGGAGGCGATGCAGAGCCGGAAGACCGCATCTCCTGCTTGACCAGGCTCATGCAGGCGGTAAGCGATGCAGTAGGACCTAAGACCTTCGCTTCCTTCTATGGACGCATAGAGAAGGCCAGAAATGTCTATGTCTTCGGCGCCGGCCAGAGCTCCATCCCTGCCCGCATGCTTGCTGGCAGGCTCCTCGAGGATTCGATTCCCGCCCGCTATGTCGCGCTCGGCTACGAGACCGAAGTGCTCCACTGCATGTCGGACGCAGATGAAGTCGTGATCTTCTCTGCGAAGAACGACACGTTCAAGCAGCTCCTTACGACCGCATCGACCGTAGAGCCCAAGAGGCGTCCGCACATCACGCTCATCGCGAATACGGCCAAGCACCCTGAGCGCAAGCATGTGGACGACGTGATCGTCCTTCCGACGTGGTCAGACCTGAAGCTTCCGCTCTATCTCGAGCCGCAGCATTCCATGATCTTCTTCTGCATGCTTGTAGGCGGTGCGCCGAAGAAGCGGTCCCAGCAGTCCTAGGCAGAAAAAGCCGGGCCCTGCTCCATGCTTGGAACAGGGCCCGAATATTGTGCGCTGCAGAATCTGCCTCTTAGCTAGGCAAGCGCCTCTTCGATGTCTGCGCCTGTGATGGCACCCTCACGCAGAGTCTCTGGCTTCCCCCTTGTGCAGTCGACAATCGTCGAGGCAGCACCGATACGCGACACTCCCCCATCGACCACGAGATCTGCCAGCTCGAAGAGCCTGTCCTCAATCTCCGAAGCCTTTGTGGCAGCAGGGTTTCCATGCGTATTGGCGCTCGTCTGCGCAAGCGCGCCGACCTTCCTCACAAGCGCCCGCACAAGGCCTGAGTCCGGCACGCGCAGCGCCACCGTGCCGGTGCTCTGCTGCACATATTCAGGTGCCAGCCTGTCCGACGCACGCACGACAAGCGTGAGCGCTCCTGGCCAGTACTTCTGCGCAAGCGTATGCGCCCAGGCGGGCACGTCTCTTCCATACACGTCGAGGTCCCACTCATCTGCGATGAAGAGTGGAAGGGTCTGCGCGAGCGGACGCTCCTTGATCTCGAAGATGCGCCTGTGCGCCGGATTTCCTGCTGTCGCCCGGCAGCTGAGCCCATAGACCGAGTCGGTCGGAAGGACGCAGACCCCATCGTGCAGGAGCACTCCTGCAATAGCATCGATAGCGCTTTCCGCAGGCGCCATCTGGTCAGCTTGAAGCATCTTCTCCTCCATGGCCTATGCCTTCCTTCTTGCCACAAGCACGCGCGGGCGGTGCGTCAAGTCCTCGCGCACCTCGGCTGAGGCCCAGCCGTCACGTGCGCGCACATAGGCAGCTGCGGTCTCGAGCGAATCCTCGAAGAGCTCGACGGCGAGCATGCCGCCCGGCAGAAGCGCATGCTCAGCCACGGGCACGATCCTTCTGAACACATCGAGGCCGTCAGCGCCTCCGTCGAGCGCGAGCCCTGGCTCGAAGCCGATGACCTCTTCGGGAAGCGTCGGCAGAACCGACGTCGGGATATAGGGCGGATTCGAGACAAGGACAGAGAACGTGCCCATGAGGGACTCATCGACACCTGAAGCGAGGTCTCCTTCGACGATATCCACATTGTCATTCAGATTGAGGGCATCCCTGTTGCGTGCGGCAAGGGCCAGCGCCTGCTTCGAGATGTCTGTCGTGACCACATGGGCGCCCGGGCGCTCCGAGGCGATGGAGAGGGCAATGCAGCCCGTGCCGCAGCCGATCTCGAGCACACGGGGACCTGCCGGCACCTTCACATGCTGCTGGAGCGGCAGGAGCTCTGCATCCTCTGCATGGAGCGGAGCGTCATCGCCGAGCTCGTCTGCATCTTTCGTCGATTCCTGGATCTTCTCTTCTGCCGCAGCACGGGCCTCCTGGGCCTTCTGGTCGCGCGCCTCGAGCTTCGGCTCGATATCGTCGAAGACATCTCCGCGCGCCATAGCCTCATCGACCCCTTCGAGCGCCGCATCGACGAGGATCTCCGTCTCAGGACGGGGAATCAGCACACCCTTCTCGCAGCGCAGGATGATGTGCCGAAACGGCATCTCTCCTGTCACGTACTGGAGCGGCTCTCCCCTGCCCCTCCTCAGCACCGCGTCATGCATGAGAGCAAGCTCCGACTCGTCGAGCGGACGGTCGAAGCTGATATAGATCTCGACCCTCGAGAGGCCGGTCGCATTGCTGATGAGCCATTCGGCAGAAAGCCTTGGATGCTCGTCTCCCTTACCCTCAAGATAGTCGGTGCACCACTTGAGCATGCGCCCGACAGTCCAGGCAGCGTCTCCCATCGCTTTTGCTCCTTCAGAAAGCAGGGCGCCCAAAGGCGCCCTGCACATGGCTTACGATTCAGATGAGGGCATCAGACGGTCTCTGCAAGCTTCTCTGCACGGTCTGCTGCTGCAAGAGCCTCAATGATCGATCCGAGCTGGTCGCCCTCGAGGACGCCCGTGTACGTCGCATTGAAGCCGATGCGGTGGTCCGTCACGCGGTCCTGCGGCTGGTTGTACGTGCGGATCTTCTCGGAGCGGTTGCCGTGGCCGATCTGCGAGAGGCGCTCTGCGCCCTGCTCTGCCTGCTGCTTCTCGAGCTCCATCTCATAGAGGCGGGCACGCAGCATCTGCATGCAGACGGCACGGTTCTGGATCTGGGAGCGCTGGTCCTGAGACTGCACGACCGTGTTCGTCGGCAGGTGCGTGATGCGCACGGCGGAATACGTCGTGTTGACGCCCTGGCCGCCCGGGCCGGAGGCGCAGTACGTATCGATGCGGAGATCCTCGTCCTTGATATCGATATCGATCTCGTCTGCCTCGGGCAGGACGGCGACCGTCGCTGTCGAGGTCTGGATGCGCCCCTGGCTCTCCGTCTTCGGCACGCGCTGCACGCGGTGCACGCCGCTCTCGTACTTCATGACGGAATAGACCTTGTCGCCCGTGACCTTGAACTCGATGGTCTTGAAGCCACCAGCCTCGCCGGGGCTCGAAGAGAGCACCTCGATCTTCCACTTGCGGGTCTGGGCAAAGCGCTGGTACATCTGGAAGAGGTCGCCTGCGAAGATGGCAGCCTCGTCGCCGCCGACGCCGGCGCGGATCTCGACGATCGTATTCTTCTCGTCGTTCGGATCGCCCGGAATCAGCATGATCTTGATCTCGTCCTCGAGCTTCGGCAGGCGCTCCTCGTTCGAGGAGATATCCTCCTGAAGCATTGCCTTGTCGTCCGGGTCGGACGTCTCCTTGAGCATCTCCTTGGCCGTCTCGATGTCCTCGAGCGCCTGGAGATACTCGCGCGCCTTTGCGACGAGCTCTGCCTGGTCGGCATGCTCCTTTGCGAGGCGGGCATATTCTTTCGGGTCTGCGATGACTGCCGGGTCTCCGAGCTTCTGCTCGAGCTCCTCGTAGGCAGCCACCAGCTTCTTCAGCTTCTCTGGCATGGCTGTGCTCCTTGCATATGATGCCGCATAGCGCGGCCGTGGCTTTTCCATCCATAAGGGTACCACCGAAGGGGCACTTCCATGCGCCTTGCAGATGGCTCCACCTGCCGCACAAGGATGCGGCAGGTGCATATTCAATTGCTAGTAGCAGAAGCCGACGACGACGCCGAGCTCCTGGGTCGCATTGTCGACCGCGTAGGGGCCGGAGACCGTGCTCACAGCACGGAAGTGATCAGAGGAGGACGGAGACGAGGTCCTCGTCCACCAGGTGTTCGCATCGGTGCCGATGCCGGATTTTGCCTCGACCTCGGAAGCCGTGCCGAAGCCGCCCGTGACGCCCGACTCGGAGAAGACGGCATACTGCGTGCCTTCAGACCCGAGGATCGTGTTGTAATTCGACGTGTAGCTCGATTCCCAGTTCCAGTTCACCGTGCCATAGACCTCGACGAAGGACGGAATCCAGAGGCTGTCTGTGGTCGACGTGACGGCAGCCGTGTTCACGGTGTAGCCCGTGTTGTTCGTCATCTTCTCGACCGGCACGATGTAGGTGGCAAGCTCATCCGGCAGAAGATCCATAGCATCGGAGGAGAGCCAGGAACGGAGCGCGGAGCTCTCCCAGCCGCCCTGGTCGGTCGCGGTCGTATTCATCGCATGCGTGAGCGAGCTTCCGGAAAGCAGGAACGTTATGCCAGCCTTTCCGCCGTCTGCCATATCGTCCGTATAGATGTCAGCGACACGGAGCTCGGCTGTCGTGCCATCCGTGAGCGTGATTTCGTTTGCCTCGGTCGTGACCGTGCCATCCTCGCTGCAGATGCCATACTGCTCGGCAACAGAGAGCGCCTCATCGCGCGAGGACGTCTTCTCGATTGCCTGGGCGATGCCCGCAAGCTCGGAGGCGCTGTACTCGCTGAAGCTCTTGGCAGAAGAGGGCAGTGCGGCCTGGGGCTCAGGCGACGTCTCCTCTGTCGTGGCAGCCTGCTCCGAGGTGGTTTCCTCGGTCGTCTCGCTCGTGCCCAAAAGGGCGCCCGAGTGCACGAAGGCGACAATCGCCACGACCGCGCAGACGCAGAGCACTGCAATGGCTACAGGCATCGCATGCGGTGCATGCTTCTCCTCCTGCTTCGCGCTGCGGCTGCGCACCACCGGTGCTGGCGGCAGGACGCCCGTCTTCTCTGTATCCGGCTCCTGCACGGCAGCAGCCGTCCTCTCGTCCTCGAGTGCCTCGTCCATTCCATTGAGGCTGTCCCAGGAGACGTAGCCGTCGATCGGATGCAGCTGGTCTTCGGATGCCTCCATACGGCGGACTCCGGCATGGAGATGCCTATGCGGGGCTGCGACAGGAGAGAGCGGTACAGGCGAGGAGACAGTCTCGTTCTCGTCTGTGGCATCCTCTTCGCTCACCGGTGCTGCTTCGGGGATGTCTGCCACATCGTGCGAGGCAAGCTCCTCGTCCATTCCATCGGTCAGGACCTCGGTCCTGTCTGCCTCATCGGAAAGCGCACCGATCCTCTGCTCGAGCGCCTCCTCGTCAGCTTCCGAGAGCTCAGGCTCTTTCGCAGGTGCACCCTTTGAATCGAGACGCGGAAGGGCTCCCGTCGGCTCGTCGTCCCAGTCGTCTTCATCCTCTTCGGCTAGAGGCTCAGGTACAGGCTCGCTTTCAGGCTCTGCCATCTCGCCGAGCTCTTCGGAAGCAGCTGCCGGCGCTTCGGCTTCAGCGGACGGAGCAGCAGGGGCAGCCTCTTCTGATGCCACAGGCTCTTCTGCGGGCGCTTCCTCGACAGCCGTCTCCTGAGCAGGAGCCTCTTCGGCAGCCTCTTCTGCCGCAGGGGCTTCCTTGCCTTCAGGCACATGGATATGGATGCGGGCCACCTGGGGTCCGCGCTGGACCGTCACCTTCCTGCTGCCAGCCTGCGTCTTCCCGCTCTCCTCAGAGGCAGGAGCTTCCTCTTCTGCAGGCTCGGGCTCTGCCTCAGGCTCCTCCTTTGCGCCAGCCAGGAATGAGGGGGCCGAGCCCTCTTCGGCGGCATCGGCTGCAATGTCCGCTGCCACGTCGTGCGGCAGGACCTGTGTCGCTTCCGATGCGATATCTGCTGCCACCTCATGGGGCAGCACGGTCGTCCTGTCTGCATCAGGCGCCACTATCGCAGAGGCACCGCCAGGAATCACATGCGTCTCGTCGGGAGAGCCGAGCGCGGCCGTCTTTCCTGGCGCATTGATATGCTTCGTGCCCTTGACCCTCATGCCGCATTCAGGGCAGAATTTCATGCCTTCCTGAAGCTCATAGCCGCAATTGCTGCACTTCATGCGTCACCTTTCACCGCGTGTTCTGTATGAACCGATGATACCTTGTGCATGCGCTTGGCGCATGCGGAAGGCCAAGTCTTGGGTATGTCTGCACACCGGACAGGGAAGATTCTACCCGTACCGCTGAAAGAAGGATGGACCATGGCTGAAGATGAAGGGGCAAGCGGACCGCGTCTGCGCTCCTATGAGCCCCCTGAGATAGAGATTGTCGTGCCCCAGGCAGGAGAGATGGATGTGCTTGCGGCGGCAGAGGCCTATCTCTCCTCTTCGGGAGCACATCTCCCGGATCTCACCGACGAGTGGGTCAGGAGCCACGCAGGTACGCTCCATGTGTCAGAGGGCACAGGAGCCAGAGGCTGGCTTGCAAAGCTCAAAGAGCAGCTCGTACAGGCACAGCACGATCAGGCGCTTGCAGAGAAGCCCGCCCGCTGCGCCCAGGCGCTGGCAGAAAGGCTCATCGAGCCTCCTGATGACATGACGGTCGAGCACGTAAGGCTCGGGCTTCTCCAGAGCCTTGCTGCCGAGCGCACGCATGACCCCAAAGGCTTCGAGGAGAGATTGAGGCTCCAGAAGGTTGCCTCAGCCGAAGAGCTTGCAGCGCAGCTCGCCCCGCAGGTGGCCGCACAGGCTTCTGCGCTCGATGCCTGGGGCGCACACGAAAACATAGAGGTCACCGAGGCAGAGCTTCCGCGCTATCTGCGCATGGCACCCATGCAGGCCAAGGCACGCATCCAGCAGGCAAGGCAGGACGGGAGCTATCCGGTCCTTCTCAGAGATGCCCGGCGCAACAAGTGCGCGCTTCTGCTTGCAGAGCGCTGCCAATGCCATCTTGTCCCTGAGTCAGAGGCTTCAGCCAAGGCGCGCTGGCAAAGCTACGAGACATATCCTGCCTTTGCCCATATCGACCTTGAACACGAACGTCAGCGCCTCTTCCCCGAGACATGAAAAGAGGCTCTTCGAGAGATCCATGGGGGCCGGGGACGAAAGAAAGGCTCCCGCTGTCTGTAGCGAGGCGCGAGAGAACACAGAAGACGGATCTTCCGCTACGGCACCTCAACCTGGCAGATTGCGACCTGAAGGCCATCTCCTCATCCATCCTCCCCATGCTCCACGGCGAGTGGAAGGGCCTCATGGCCGCAGAGAAGCACGTCTGAAGAGTCCCGCAGCGCTATATCGGGCACCGAAAGCCAAAGTCCGGTACTGTGCTGCCGGTCACCTGAAACCCTCTGCGACACCACAGCCAGCAGTGGGCGGTAGCGAGCGATAGTAAGGCGCATGCAGCGAACTCGAAGAGGAATCGCCATCTACCAATCCTTTTGGAGTACAGCATGCAAGGGCTCAGCCTCAAAGCTCTCTCCACGCGGTAGCGAGCGATACTAAAGAAGAGGGCCCGGTTTCCCGGGCTCCTTCCTCCATCTGCCTCAGTCAGAGCTGCTCTGCAGCGGGTGCCTCTGCGGCGTTCGTTGCCTCGGCAGCTGCAGTCTCTGCAGCCTCCTTGGCAGGCTCTCCCGCAAGTGCGTGAGGATCTACGGCTTCCTGCGTTACTCGGGGAAATCATAGGCACCTAGAAAATGGAAGTCCCCTGGCCTTCACCTGCAGTCCGCGTGACAGCACGCGAGCCTAGGTCCAGCCAGGGGACATACTCCCAAGCTTGGCGGCTCTCGCCGCTCCGTCACATCATAGCAGCTCCTCGAAGGCCTCCAAGCCCCAAGACCTCACGCATCATCCAGTACTTGTCGGCCCGTCAATCGCGCACGGGCCCTCAGCATGAAAGGAGGGAGCCCGGACATTCCGGACTCCCTCCTCCATCTGCTCTCAGTCAGATCTACTCTGCAGCGGGTGCCTCTGCGGCGTTCGTTGCCTCGGCAGCTGCGGTCTCTGCAGCCTCCTTGGCAGCCTCTGCTGCAGCCTGAGCCTCGGCCTTCTTTGCGTACTCTGCAGCACGCTTTGCCTTCTCGGCAGCCTTGGCCTCCTTTGCAGCCTTGCGGGCAGCCTCCTGCTCGGCAGCCTTTGCAGCCTTGGCAGCCTTGGCGGCCTTTGCAGCCTCGAGGCGTGCAGCTGCTGCTCCGCCGAACTTGTCGGAGAAGCGCTGGACACGTCCGCCGGTGTCGACGAGCTTCTGCTGGCCCGTGTAGAACGGGTGGCACTTGTCGCACAGATCGACGACGATCTCGCTCTTCGTGGAGCGGGTCTTGAACGTGTTGCCGCAGGTGCAGCGAACGGTGCACTCCACGTACTGAGGATGAATACCTTGCTTCATGGCAGGACTCCTTTGGTAGGTCTGGTTTCCGACCAGACGAGGGGCTATGGCCCTGATTGTATCCAGGGCTCGCAAGTTAAACATAGTACGCTTTTTCGCGCCTGATGTGCAAGCATTCGCGCAGAATATGGAGACACTGAGGTGCGCATCTGCGATACTGATGAGCTGAAATGTGGCAGGAGAGAAAGGTCGCGCATGTTTCTCGCGGTCGATGTAGGCAATACCCAGACGACGCTTGCGCTCTATGGCACGGGCGGCGAGCATGTGCATGGCTGGCGGCTGAAGACTGACCGCACCGACACGGCAGACGAGCTTCTGGCAAAGCTCCATGCCTTCTTCGCTGCAGCAGGCCTCGGCGCCACTGCAATCGATGCGGCAGGCATCTCCTGCGTCGTGCCGACGCTTGCCCGCGCCTGGAGAAAGGTCTTCCTGATCCTGACCGGGCAAGAGCCCCTGATCGTCTCTGCCAAAGACGTGTCCGATCTCGAAATCTCCATGCCCTACCCCGAGACGATCGGTGCAGACCGCCTCTGCAACGCCGTCGCAGCCAAGGAGCGCTACGGCTCTCCTGCCATCGTCGTGGACTTCGGCACTGCGACGAACATCGACGTCGTGGACAAGGATGGTGCCTTCGTGGGTGGCGCCATCGCTCCCGGCCTCATGCTCTCGGCCGCGGCGCTCTTCGAACGTGCCGCGAAGCTGGCAAGCATCCCGATCGAGGCGCCCGAGCATGCCCTCGGCAAGGATACGGCCGGCGCGCTCCAGTCAGGCCTCGTCGTCGGCACCGCCGCTATGGCAGAGGGGCTGGTGGAGCGCATCAAGCGCGAGATCGCAGCCCCTTCAGCTCCCGTCATCGCCACGGGTGGCTTGGCGCGCACCGTGAGCGAGGCGACCGACCTCTTCTGCGCAATCGACCCCGACCTGACGCTTCGGGGCGTCTACCTGATCTGGCACGCCGCGCAGGAGCGGCACTCCTAGCCCCGAATCTGGGACTCTGCGGCAGCGAACTCGAGCTCAGACCCGTCCTCGAGCACGACCGTGGCCCTGCCCCAGATATCGATGCCGGCAAAGCGGCCCTGGGCACGCACGCGTCCGTTCGGATACACGACATCGACGGTCTCGCCCATGAGGTGGACGCGGTCGAAGTAGCGGTCGAGCACTGGCGCCATGGGTCCTGCTCCGTTCGACTGCAGGCCCTCCTCCCAGACGCGGCACTCAGCAAGCAGCGCCTCGCGCACGATCTCTGCCAAGGCAGACGCCTGGGGAAGCGCGCCGCCGAATGCTCCTTCGAGCGCAGGCACGGATTCGTCGGCCGAGGCAGCCGTCAGCGTGACCGTTGCGGCACAGAACATGCCGGCATCTCCATATCCTGCCTTCGCGCGCACACGCCCTACCGTCGCGCCTTCGAAGACCACCGTATCTGGCCAGCCGACAGAAAGGCCCTGCGCCCCTGCGCTCTCGAGCCCTTCGACGACGCCCAGGGCAGAGACCGCAGGCAGGCTCTCGTAGTACGGCATCGGAATCTTCGGCGCAAGCACGACCGAGACGCAGAGAAGCGACGTACCCTTCTCCTCCGCGACCGCGAAGAAGGCGGTTCCTGCAGGAGCGCCTGCACGCCCTGCCTCCTCTGCCTTCGCCTGTGCCTCCTCGAAGGAACCGGTCCCGGAAAGCGGCATCTCTTCCATCTTTTATGCCTCCCAGAGGATGCGGCCGAGCTCGCGGCGGACATGCCCCACGCGCTCTTCAGGCGGCAGCACCTCGACGCCGGAATGCGCCAGGAAGCGTACGGGGTCGTGGAGCAGATCTTCCATCGGCACGAGCACGTAGTCGCGCTCGCCGAGCCCCTTATGCGGAAGCGTCAGCTTGTTGCCGGCATGGGTCTCCCCTTCATACCACGCAAGGTCGCAGTCGATGGTCCTGGGGCCCATCGATCCGTCTTCCGGACGTGTGCGCCCGAGCTCCTGCTCGACCTTCATGAGGGCATCGAGGAGCACGAGCGGCGCAAGCTCCGTCCTGATCTCTGCCACGGCATTCGCGACCTCATCCTTGAGCCCATAGGCAGGATCGGTCTCGTAGGCATGGCTCACGTTCACGACACAGGTGAGCGGAATCTCGTCGATCAGGCGGCAGGCATGGCCCAGGGTATCGAGCCGCTCGTCCACATCTCCCATATCTGTGCCGAGCGAGATGAAGGCCTGGCGTGCATCCGGGTGGCGCACAGCCCAGAAGGCATCGACGGCCTGTGCGACCTCGGGCACGTTGTGGACACGCAGAAGCCGGCAGCCGCCTTCGACCGCACCCAGGCAGATGCCGATTGTCGCAGCATCGCGCTTGTCTGCTTCCGTGACGCCCGAGACGGCACCGACGAAGCGCTTGCGTGACGGTGCGCAGAGATAGGCATAGCCCATGCTCACCATCTTCGGCGTCGCACGTTGAATCACGACATCCTCGTCGGCAAACTTGTCAAAGCCAGGACCCGGATCGATGCAGATCCTGTCATGCGCGATGCCGGCACGCATGAGCTTCCTTGCCTGGTCGCCCAGAAAGCCCATGACCTGACGCATGATCTGCGCCTCTTCGGGAAGCGTGAAGCGCCTGGACGAAGGAACGCGGCGTGCCACGGGGCGGTTCGGCCTGTTCACGTCGAGCTCGACAGAGCGCCTCGTCGCATGGGTGCCGAGGCCTTCCTTGTTCCAGTACATGACAATGAGGCCGCAGTCGCTCTCGGAAGCGACAAGCACCATCTCCGGGTCCGTGAAGCCGGTGACATCGTTCAGGATCGATGCTCCTGCCTCGAGCGCGGCCTCTGCGACCTGCGGATGGTAGGTATCGACCGAGACGATGGCGCCAGCATCGGCCAAGGCACGCACGACCGGAAGGATGCGTGCGAGCTCGGTCTCGGGATCGACCGGTGTCGCTCCCGGGCGCGTGGACTCGCCGCCGACGTCGATGATGTCAGCGCCGTCGTCGAGCATCTTGAGGCCATAGGCAATCGCAGAGTCGGCGTCGGCGTGCTTGCCGCCGTCGCTGAACGAGTCAGGGGTCACATTGAGGATGCCCATGATGTGCGGACGCGCCAGCGAGATCTCATGTCCCGCACAGTGCCACGTGGCATAGTTCTCTCTGAGCATGATTGGTCCTTCCATGCCGCAAGGGCAGCAGAATCTGTAGATGGATGGTTTCGATTGTAGCCGTCGCGCGCACCTTGTGCCGCTGAAGGCCGTACCTGTGCGTTCTTCGAAACCTTAGAAGTCGAAGGTCTTTGCGATATCGCAGGCGCAGATAAGGTCTGCAGCACTGTCGCGCGGCCCCGCCTCGAGGTTGCAGACGACAAGCGTATCGCCCTGGAAGTAGTCCACCAGCCCCGCCGCCGGATAGACGACCAAGGACGTGCCGCCGATGATCAGGACGTCTGCCTTCTGGATCGCCTTCACGGCACCGATCAGGTTCTCCTCTTTGAGGCTCTCCTCGTAGAGCACGACATCGGGCTTCACATCGCCTCCGCACTTCGGGCACTTCGGCACGCCTTCCGTATCCAGGATCCACTCCTCGGAGTAGACTGCTCCGCACTTCTGGCAGATATTCCGGTGCGTCGAGCCGTGGAGCTCTATCACATGCCTGGAGCCTGCTGCCTGGTGGAGCCCATCGATGTTCTGCGTGATCACGCAGTCGAGCTTTCCTTCTTGCTCGAGCTCGGCAAGCTTCCTGTGGCACTGGTTCGGCTTGGCTGAAGGCACGCACATGACATGGCGATAGAAGTCGAAGAACTCCTCCCTGTGCGTCATATAGAAGCTGTGCGAGAGCATCTCCTCGGGCGGATACTTGTAGCCACGCTGGTTGTAGAGGCCATTCGGGCTCCTGAAGTCAGGAATGCCGCTTGCCGTGGAGACGCCAGCACCTCCGAAGAAGACCGCATGGTGTGCCTTCTCCATCACCTTCTTCATCGCAGCCTGTGCATCGGCCGGATTGGTAAGATATTCTCCCATAGCACCTCATCCCTTCTCGCATGCCACAGTGCTCATGAGCGCTGTTCCAGAAAGGTCGCAGTCATGGAGACAGCTGCACATGAGCGCCACGTGAGCGATTGCGCACTCCTCTTCGAAGGAGGAGGCTACCGAGCCAGTTATACCGCAGGCTTTGCCAATGTGCTTCTGGAGCACGGCGTATCGTTCGATTTCGTCTGCGGCGTGAGCGCAGGAGCAAGCCATACGGTCGATTTCGTCTCGGGAGACCAGGAGCGCGTGAAGAACGCCTTCATCGTGCTCGCCGACAGGCGGCCCGAGGCAGGAGGCGTGCGTTCGTTCCTGACGGGGCACGGCTACTTCAATGCATGGTACGACTACATCGGCTGCATCGACGATGGCTATCTGCCCTTCGACTACGAGGCGTTTGCGAAAAACCCGACACCTATCGCGATCCAGTGCTTCGAAGGCGACACGGGACGCACGCTTGTCTGGACGAAGGACGATATGCCCGATGTCCATGAGCTCATGAGGAAAGTCTGGTCAAGCTCGACGCTTCCCGGCATGATGAAGCCGCAGGTATTGGGCGGCCACAAGCTCTTTGACGGCGGCATAGGAGACGGTGCCGGCATCCCGCTCCACCTGGTCCGCGAGCGCGGCTTCAAGCGCCTCATGGTCATTGCGACCCGTCCCAAGGGCTACCGCAAGAAGGAGCCGACACCTCTGATGCGCCGCGTCTACCACAGGATCGCAAAGGGAGACGAAGCCTTGGAGCAGGCGCTCCAGACAAGGAACGAGCGCTACAACGAGAGCCTGGATGAGCTTGACCGGCTGGAAGAGGAAGGACGCGCCCTTGTCGTCCGGCCACGCGTCATGCCGGTGAAGTCCACGACGATCGACCGCCCGAAGCTCGAGGATGCCTATGCACAGGGACATGCCCAAGGAGTCGAGGAGTGGCCCCGATGGGAGCAGTGGCTCTTTGGCTGAGGCCTGAGATACGCTAGTCTTGAAGCATCATTTCCAACCAGCAAGGAGCATCCTATGGGTGATACACATACGCAGAAGTTCATCTCCTGGAATGTGAACGGCCTGCGCGCCGTCCTCAAGAAGGAGCCAAGCTTCCAGGAGATATTCGAATCATTGGATGCCGATATCTTCGCAATCCAGGAGACGAAGCTCCAGGAGGGCCAGGTCGAGCTCGTCCTTCCCGGCTATACGCAGACCTGGAGCTATGCCGCACGCAAGGGCTATTCCGGCACGGCGGTCTTCAGCCGCGAGGAGCCAATCCAGGTGATCCGCGAGATCGGCTCGCCTGTCGCCGAGGACGAAGGCCGCGTCTGTGCCCTCGAATTCCCGAAATTCTGGTTCGTCTGCGTCTATACGCCGAACTCGAAGCAGGGGCTTGCCCGCATCGACGAGCGCATGGAGTGGGACCGTGCCTACACGGACTTCCTGGCAAAGCTTGCAAAGGACAGGCCGGTCGTCACCTGCGGCGACTTCAATGTCGCCCACGAGGAGATCGACCTCAAGAACCCTGACACGAACCACGAGAATGCAGGATTTTCCGACCAGGAGCGCGAGGGCTTCACGAAGCTCCTCGCTGCCGGCTTCCACGATGTCTTCCGCGAGGCGAACCCGACACTCGAGGGTGCCTATACGTGGTGGAGCTACCGCATGCGTGCCCGTGCCCGTGGCATCGGCTGGCGCATCGACTACTTCCTCGTGAGCGACGGTGCAGAGGACCGCGTCCAGAACGCAAAGATCCACGATGAAATCATGGGATCGGACCACTGCCCGATCGAGCTCGATATCGCACTTTAGAGCAGAACATGCAGCTACGAGAAGAGGCCGGGGTGACCCGGCCTCTTCTTTCATCTAGTCGATCTGGATATCTGCGACGTTGGCAACTCTCAGCGCCTTCAGGAACGCATCCTTCGAGCGCGTGGCCACAAGCTCTTCGGGGAAGTGGATCTCTTCGAGCATCGAGCGGGCAGCATCGAGATGCCCGATATCCGTCGCAATATGGGCATCCGTGCTCACGGCAATCTGGACGCCGAGCTCGGCCGCACGTTCGGCAATCTTCCGGCACTTCTTGCTGATCTTGCCTGACGGGGAGATATCGAGGCTGTGCTCGTTGATCTCGACCATCTTGTGGAGGCGAGCTGCCTCCACAAGCACGGGATCGAGCTCGAACTTCAGGCCTGAGCGTCCGATATGCCCCAGGATGGCGACCTTCGGATCCTGCAATGCCTTGATATACATCTCCGAGACCTGCACCGGATCGGCGCCATCTGCAAATGCCTTCCCATGCACCGAAGCGATTGCATAGTCGATGCCGCGGAAGACCATATCCTTCAGGCTCCGCTTCTTCTGGTACGGCATGTCCGTGATGCCTGTGGGCACGTCGATATCCCAGCCGAAGAGATGTCCCTGCATATCGACGATATCGGCCTCGCAGCCACGCAGGACAAAGACCCCGTCCCAGACCCTTGGCCAGACGTCGAGATTGATGAAGAACTGGAAGTTGCGCAGGTCCTGCTCTGTAAAGAGCATCGAGGAGAAGTGGTCGGTCGAGCCCAGGAGCTCGAGACCCTGGGCCTTCGCTGCCGTCACGTTCTCCTGGATCGTCGAGTAGGCATGGCGGGAGAAGAGCGTATGGGTATGGACATCTGAGACCAGATTCATGGGGCACCTCAAAGATTTCTGGATTGTCGTTTTCATGCCCATCGTAGCGGCAAGGGGGCAGGCACCGCATGGATGCCTGCCCCCTCTCACGCTATGCCCATATTTTTTAGGACCGCTTCTGGCGTGCCCTCAGGCGTGCCTCGGCGAGCTCTGCCTCGGCTTCTGCCGCCTCGGCCCGGGCCCTGGCAGCACGTGCCTTCGCCTCAGCCGCAGCAAGCGCGAGGTCGTCGTCAGTGGCCTCGACGGTCTCTGTGACCGTGACTTCCTCTCCTGCCTCCGCACGCCTCACGTTCTTGTGGGCCCAGAGGTTCATGGCCTCAAGGTTCTGGACGGCGTTCAGGCTCTTCATGCGCGGCACGAACCGCGGGCAGTGCCTGCCGCCTTCTGCGGTATCAGCACCTGACCCTTCTGGTGCCAGGCACACGGCCTTCGAGCGGAGAAAGCCCGGCTTCTCCGTCGAGAGCGCGCACTCCTCGCAGCTCCTTTTCTTCTTTGCCATTACTGGTACAGCTCCTTGAGCTTCTTCCAGGCAGGCATGGAGTTCACAATCGTGTCGTAGCTCACGCAGTAGCCGACGCGCACCCAGCCATGGCAGCCGAAGGAATCGGACGGCACCGGCAGGAGCTCGAGCGACTTTGCCTTCTCGAAGAACGCGTTCTCGTCCGGCTCGAGCGACTTCACCCAGAGATAGAAGGCGCCTTCCGGCTCGATGTACTCATAGCCAAGCGCAGAGAGGCCCTCGGTCAGAGCCTTCCTGTTCCTCTCGTAGGCGGCGACATCGGACGGCACATCGACGCAGTCTGCAAGCACACGCTGGAAGAGCGCAGGTGCGCAGACAAAGCCCATGGAGCGGCCAGCGCCAGCAACGGCCGGAATCAGCCTGTCGTGGTTCGGGTTCGTGTCAGGCACAAGCACCCAGCCGATGCGCTCGCCCGGAAGCGAGAGGCTCTTCGAGTAGGAGTAGCAGACGACTGTGTTCGGGTAGATCGAGGGCACCCAGGGCACCTCGGCGCCGAAGGCAATCTTGCGGTACGGCTCGTCGGAGACAAGGCAGATGTCCTGGCCAGCCTCGGAGAGAACCTTGGCCAGCTTTTCGAGCGTCTCACGCGAATAGACCGTGCCGATCGGGTTGTTCGGAGAGTTGATGACAACAGCCTTCGTGCGGGGCGTGATGGCAGCACGCACGGCGTCGCAGTCGATCTGGAAGGTTGTGGGGTCTGCCATGACCTCGACGCAGGTGGCACCTGCGGCCTCGATGAAGACCTTGTACTCCGGGAAGTAGGGAGCGATAACGATGATCTCGTCGCCCGGGTTCGCGATTGCGTGGAAGGTGATCGTGAGCGATGCTGCGGCGCCGCAGGTGAGGTAGAGGTCTCCGCCCTTGTAGGAGGTGCCGTACTCCTTGTTGAGGTGCTCTGCCACGGCGTCACGCACGAAGGGAAGGCCTGCTGCCGGCGTATAGGAGTGGAGGGCGACCGGATCGAGCTCGAGCGACTTCTCGATGGATTCCTTTACCTCCGCAGGAGCCGGCACAGAAGGATTGCCGAGCGAGAAATCATAGACCTTGTCTGCCCCGATCTCTGCCTTGCGGCGCGAGCCGTAGGCGGCAATCTCGCGAATCGATGACTTGGATGCACCCAGGCCATAGCTCGTCTCGTTGATATCCATGCTTCCTCGCTTTCTGCCTCCGGCAAACCGAAAGGCTCAGTCCTCTGTGTGGCCTGTCTCCTCGGCAGCCTATTCTTCCTTCTTCTGCTCCTCAGGATGGGACGCCAGGTACTCGTCCCACTTGTTGTCGAGAAGGGCCTCGACAGCTTCGCCCTCGACGGTCTCACGCTCCAGGAGCACCTGCTCCATGAGCTTCAGCTGGTCCTTGCGCTCGGAGAGGACGTTCTGTGCACGCATGTGCGCCTCGCGCATGATGCGCTCGACCTCGTCGTCGATCCTCTTTGCCGTCTCAGCCGAGTAGTCCTGATGGTTTGCATAGTCGCGGCCCAGGAACACCTGGTGCTGCGCCTCGCCGAAGACCTGCGTGCCGAGCTCTTCGCTCATGCCGTAACGGGTGACCATCTCGCGGGCCATCTTCGTCGCGCGCTCGAGGTCGTTCGAAGCGCCTGTCGTGATGTCGCCGCAGCAGAGCTCCTCTGCCGTGCGGCCCGCCAGAAGGACGGCAATCTGGTCGAGCATGCCATTCTTCGTCTCGAGGTAGTGGTCCTCGGTCGGAAGCTGGAGCGTGTAGCCAAGAGCTTGCCCCCTGCTGATGATAGAGATCTTGTGGACAGGATCGGAGTTCTCGAGCACATGTCCCACAAGGGCATGGCCGGACTCGTGGAAGGCGATCGTCTTCCTCTCCCCTTCTGTCATGACGCGGGTCTTGCGCTCGGGGCCGGCAATCGTGCGCTCCATGGCCTCCTCGATCTCTGCCTGCGAGATCGTGTCCTTGTTCCTTCTGGCCGAGAGGAGCGCTGCCTCGTTCATGAGGCTCGCAAGGTCGGCACCGGTGAAGCCCGGCGTGAGCTTTGCAAGCTTCGCGAAGTCGATGGATTCGTCGATCGGCTTGCCCTTTGCATGGACCTTCAAGATCTGCTCGCGTCCGCGCACATCCGGCCTGTCGACCGTGACCTGGCGGTCGAAGCGGCCCGGACGCAGCAGTGCCGGGTCGAGGATGTCCGGCCTGTTCGTGGCAGCGATGAGGATGACAGCCTCGTTCTCCTCGAAGCCGTCCATCTCGACGAGAAGCTGGTTCAGCGTCTGCTCGCGCTCGTCGTGTCCGCCGCCCAATCCAGCGCCACGCTGGCGACCCACGGCGTCGATCTCATCGATGAAGATGATCGAGGGAGAGGCTTCCTTTGCCTGCTTGAAGAGGTCGCGCACACGGCTTGCGCCGACGCCGACAAACATCTCGACGAAGTCGGAGCCAGAGATCGAGAAGAAGGGCACGCCTGCCTCGCCGGCAACGGCCTTCGCGAGGAGCGTCTTGCCCGTGCCCGGAGGGCCGACCAGAAGGACACCACGAGGGATCCTTGCGCCCATCCTGTGGTAGCGATCAGGATCTTTCAGGAAGTCGCGGATCTCCTTCAGCTCCTCCACGGCCTCATCGATGCCGGCGACATCCTTGAACTTGACCTTCGGGCGCGTCTCCTCGGTCGTCTTTGCCTTCGTGCGGCCGAACGACATCGCCTGGTTGTTCTGTCCCTGCATCTGGTTCATGAAGTAGATCATGACCGCGACGATCAGGATGGTGGGAACGACCGAGATGAGGATCGTCTCGAGCCAGTCATCCGTGCTCGTGTTCACATCGAACTTGACCTCGGTATGGTCCTGCATGAGGTCGTCGAGGTTGTCCGTGCCGACATAGGTCGAGCTGTAGTGCTCGAGCTTGCTGTCATTGCCGACATCGCCCTTGTTCTCCCAATACGTGCCTGAGAGGGTGCCGTTCTTCGTGGCGTAGGTCGCCGTATCGACACGCCCGTCCTGGACCGCAGCCACGAACTCGCTCGTGGTCAGGCTCTTCGTCTGCGGGGCGCCGAAGCTGCCGCCCATGTTCACAATCAGATAGACAATCAGGGCAATGATGATGAGGAGGGAGATGATGGAAGCGCGGCGGGTCGTGGTCCCGTCGAGCTTGTCGGGGTCGAGTCCCCGCTTCGGGTCTTTCTTGTCAGGCACGAATCGCTCCTTAAAGGCAGGGTCGAGCCGCCTGCGGAGGCAGGCGGCTCAAAAGATCAGCTATAGACTTCAGGCTTCAGCACGCCGATGTAGGGCAGGTTGCGATAGCGCTCGGCGTAATCGAGGCCATATCCGACGATGAACTCGTTCGGGACATGCGTTCCGACGTAGTCAGGCTCGACGGCCGGGACATGGTCGGGGATATCCTTGACGGCAAAGGCGGCAATGCGGACCGACTTGGGATTGCGCGCCTTGAAGAGGTCGATCAGGTACGAAAGCGTGAGGCCCGAGTCGAGGATGTCTTCTGCGATCAGGACGTCCCTGCCCTCGAGCTTCGTGGACAGGTCCTTCACGATACGGACGACGCCCGAGGTCTTGACGCCCGAGCCATAGCTCGAGACGGCCATGAAATCGACCTCGCAGGGCACCGTGATGGCACGCAGAAGATCGGACGTGAAGACGAAGGCACCTTTGAGGACGCAGACGACGAGCGGGTTCTTCCCCGCATAGTCGCGCGAGATCTCGCTTCCGAGACGCGTCACGATATCGTGGATGTCTTCCTCGGTCAGAACGATATGGTCTACATCAGGATGCAGCTGTTCCATGGGCTCATTGCTCCTTTGCATTCGCACCTTTGGACTTGGCTCCCTCAGAGGGACTCTCAAGCCGTAATTCTAGCAGCAGCTTCGTGGCAGCGCTCACGCGGCATCGCTCATCTGCCCGAAGACCGGCCACCCAGACGATGTGTCCGGTCGGCCCTGTATGGACGACGGCGACGTCCTGCTTGTCGGCAGCAGGAATCTTCGCATCGCAGAGGGCGTCAGAGAGCTTCTTCGACTGGCCATGCATGCCAAGAGGGCAGAAGACCTCCCCTGCCTGCGGCGGCTCCACCCAGAGCTCTGCATCATGGGCAGAGGCACCTGCACGCTCTGCATCGAGCAGGACCGAAGATCCTGCCCACTCGCGTCCGTGAACCCGGGCGATTGCCACAGGGTCGGAACCCTTGGCAACAGGCGTGATAGCAGCCGTGAGCACCGAGCCATCCGGAAGCTCGAGCGTGCCCGGCACCGGAAGAAAGCCGCCCGTGAAGCGTTCCCTCGCAGACCGTGCCCGGACAAAGAGAAGCCCATGCTCCACGCGCACATCCACACCGAGAGGGATGGTCTGGGAACCTGTGCCTTCTGCCACAAGCTCGAGCGTGCGCTCGATATGCCTGGCCTCGAGGCGGGCGTCAGGCGCCACCGCAAGGAAGGCTTGCCGTACGACGCGGCGTGCCACGGCGACATCGGTCGCAGCAAGGCGTGCAGCATCGAGCGCGACCATGCCCTCCTGCCGCCGTCTCTCCAGCTCATGGAACGTGCGGGACGTCACCTGCGTGAGGTACGCATCCTCATCAGAGAGGATGTCGCAGGTCGTGGCAAGGCTTGCGAGCACCTTCGGATTCCTGGCCTTCACGACCGGCATGATCTCATGCCGCACGTACGCACGAAGATAGGCGGTATCAGCGTTCGTCTGGTCCTCGCGCCAGACGATGCCGCGCATGCGCAGAAGATCGCAGAGCTCTTCGTGCGAATATCCCAGAAGCGGACGCACGATCCTGTTTCTCTGCCGAGGGATCGAGGAGAGGCCGGAGGGGCCGGTGCCACGGATAGCATTCATGAAGAAGGTCTCGGCACGGTCGTCTGCCGTGTGTGCCGTGACGATCCTTGCTGCTCCATGCGGAGCGCCGTATTCGGCACAGAGCTCGTTTGCGAGCTTTGCTGCAGCGGCATAGCGGAACTCGCGTCCCGCATTCTCGACGTTTCCGTCGCCCTTCTTTGCAAGCGCTGCTATGTCAGCATGCTCCACATGGCAGGGAATGCCGAAGCGCTCGGCAAGCCCCCGTACGAACTCCTCGTCCTCTTCCGCATCGATGCCACGAAGCCCATGGTTCACATGGAGGACGACCAAGCGCTCCCGTGCGATATGGGCCAGGCCCCTGCCATCGCCGATATCGAGCTTCGAGGTGGCTGCCAGAACGAGCAGGGCCGTCGAATCAGCGCCGCCCGAGACCATCAGGACGACAGGAGCTCGTCCCTCTGAGCCGGGCGCCGCTTTGGCAGGCGGCGCATATCTTCTGGCAACGCTTGTCATTTCTCTCCCTTGCATGTTCCTTCCCTAGGGTTTTCGGTGCCCCAGGCAAGGAATGTCTAAGCTAGTAAGGTCTGATTCTAGAACAGCGCCCCAAGAAACGGGAAATATATGACACCTTCAATACATCTTTTCGTGCTGGCAAGCGGCTCCAAGGGCAATGCTGCCATCGTCCAGGGCCCTGAAGGCTCAATTCTCATCGACGACGGCATCTCCTACAAGGCCCTGAGAACCAGAGCGCAGGAGGTAGCAGCCCCTCTGGACGATATCTGTGCCGTGCTTCTGACCCACGAGCACGGAGACCATACCTCGGGCCTCTCTGTCTTCTGCAACCACTTCGACGGCCCTCTCTTTGCCACGGCAGGCACCGTGGCAGGAAGGTCCTATCTCTCTGAGATGCCCTTCGAGCTCATCCAGGACAACGACTCCCTGGATCTTGCCGGCATGCACATCCGCGCCTTCCCTACCTCACACGATGTGAACGATCCCGTAGGCTTCCGCTTCGATGTGATAGACGGCGAGGGAGAGATCCAGGACTCGCTCGGCTGGTGCACCGATACGGGATATGTGACAGACGAAGCCTTGGATGCACTCTACGGCTGCCGCATCCTGGGGCTTGAGAGCAACCACGACGAGAAGATGCTCGAAACGGGTCCCTACCCCCGCTACCTCAAGGACCGCGTCAAGGGAGAGGGCGGCCATCTCTCGAACGCCCAGGCAGCAGCCGTGCTGCCGCACCTCGTCACGAAGGATACGGAGTGCGTCGTAGCCCTCCATCTTTCCGAGGAGAACAACCGCCCGAGCGTCTGCATCCGCACGCTCGCAGAGCCACTGGGCGCAGAGCCTACGAACACGACTTTCACGGAAGCCAGGACACCTGATGGCCTGCTTACCGTCTTTCCCGCCTCGCAGCATGAGGCAGTGAGCGTCTGGTAGAAGACCGCTCTGAGAAAACCTGCCAGTACAGAAAAAATGGGGGCAGAGCCCGGAAGCTCTGTCCCCATTGCTATCTCATACAGCCGACGTCAGCAGCTAGTCGATTGCAATCTTCGTTGCGTTCGGCTTTGCAGACTGCTTCGGCACCGTGACGGTGAGCACGCCATCTGCGTAGCGTGCGGTGAGGCCCTGCGTTGCGGCATCCTTCAGATAGACGCTGCGCGTAGCGCTCCACTCGCCGGTCTCCTTGTGGAGGTAGTTCTTGCCCTTCTCTTCGTCGGATTCCTTCTTGTCGACGGAGACGGACAGGGTGCCTTCATTCAGCTCCACATCGATCTGGTCCTTCTTCAGGCCCGGAAGCGGAGCAGAGACGACGTACTTGTCATCTGCATCCTCGACATCCATCGGGAAGGCAGGGGTGCTCTCGACGAACGGGAAGCTCTTGAAGAGGTCATCCATACCATCGAAGGCACGAAGCATATCACGGTCATAGCGATCAAACGGAACAAGGCCCATCATATCTATCACTCCTAGCAGATCCTGCGCGCCCCTCTTCTGGGACGCTCTTGTTGTCTGCTGGTATATGTGCCCTCCGAGAGGTCTTTTAAACACTAGAACAAAGATATTCTGCTCTTCATAGACTGAGCATATCTAAGTCTATATTGTTAGATATTGAGCGTAACAGTCTAACCCATTTAGTCTGCCGCAAGACACAGCGCCGCTTTGTGGTTTCTCGGAATCTGAAAGCCGCCAGCTGTCCAGTTTTGCATGGGGCAGGGCTCCATGAGATAGAATGGGGCGAGATGAAACTTCGCTCGCCTATGGGAGAGGATATCTGTGGACGAGAACGATTATAGATATGAGGATGCAGACGCCGGAGAATACGAGGGCTCTGCAGGAGAGCCCCGTCCGAGGACCCAGGCGCAGCATGTGAACAATATGGACAATACGGGATACGCTCCCGCACAGGATGGCTATGCCCCTGCTCCCCAGCAGCAGCCTGAAGCAGGCTATGCCGCTCCTGCCGAGCGAGATGTCCGTCCTTCCGGCAGCTTCCCGCGCCAGGGTGGCTACGTGCATCCGTCCCGTCCCCGCAAGACCCAGCCGACGATCTCCGAACCCCAGAACACGAAGTATCCGAGCGACTATACGCATGATTCCGGCATCGCTATCGGCGGTGGCGGCCCGCTCTCCGGCGCTTCCTACCGCCGTTCCCGCTCCGAGATGAAGCGCCTGCAGCGCGATCTGCACTACGGCCAGTACCTCGAGATCCCGAAGGGACGCCGTTCCATCTTCGCTTCTCAGGAGCGTGCACGCCGCACGAAGTCCGTCATCGCTCTGGCAGTCGTTGTTGCCATCCTCGCTATTGCCGCCATCTGCGTCTTCCAGCTTCTCGTGTCCAACTTCGGAATGTAGCCGGAGGCTTCATCCGCAGAGCGTGACTCAAAGCGGGTGCCTGTTCAGCAGGCACCCGCTTTCTTATAGTTCGGATATCTTCCAAATGTCTGAGATGCCGCAAATCGTCAAATTGGCTTCATTTGCCCTGCTCTAAAGACTTTGGCATGTTGCCTTCATCAGGCAGGGGAGGTGAGGGCACTGGCAAGTATCCATAGCCATAGCCGCAGGCGTCCCTCAAGAACTCCCGGGTCTTCGATTGCCATCTTGGTGGAAGGCAAGGTGACTGAGCCCGAATACCTCGATGCCCTCAGGAAAGCACTCGGGATACCGAAGGGACTCGTCGAGATTGAGAAATCAAGATGTACCGATGCAAACGGAATTGTCGGCGAGGCAAGAGAACTTCTGGCTAAATCCAGCAAGAAACGGGGAGGAGAAAACTTCGACGAAATCTGGGTTGTCGCTGACGCGGAGTCTGAGCACGAGAACGGATCATCAGAAAATATCTCCCATGCCATCAATCAAGCAGGAGACGACGTTCATCTCGCGCTTGATTCTCCGAGCATCGAGTACTGGTTCCTGCTGCATTGTGTCCGGACCACACGTGATTTTCCCACAGCAGCTGATGTCATCGCTGAACTTCGGCGGCATTGGCCTGGATACTCCAAACAGAGCAGGAAGCTCGACTGGTCTGCTCTCATCGAAAGGACGGAACCAGCCATGCAGAATGCTGCTTGCGTGAGAAGAATGCGCAGAGGCGCACGTGCCAGCCGTCCGCTTGCGGATATGGACGTCCTGGCAGCAAAGCTAGGCAGCATGGGCAAGCAGAGCATCCCGCGCGCTGAAGACAAGGTGGCCACACACCGTTCAGCATTTGAACCGCCCACCTGCAAGGATCTCTATTCCTGGGAGCGGCTCCATCAGAATCTTTCGCAATGATAGGTTGCAAGAGTCTGTTCGCAACCAATACCGCTCACATGGTGAGCGGTTTGTTCTCAGGGCATAGCTCTCACATGGCCTGCCTTTCAGCGGATGCCTGCAAATCAGGCATCCGCTTTTCTTCTGAATGCTTTGCCTATTTACGAAGTTCCATCAGGGGGACTGGAAGAGGCTTCGGGACGACATTGATGAGGCAGCCGAATCTGTTACCGATTTGGCTGCAAGCGCAGACATAGAAGACATCATGCTTTGCGATCTCGAGGACGTCCTTGTCTTCTTGAATCTCCCAGCAGACACACCCTTGCCGAGCGGGCGCAAAGGAAAGGTACGGATGAAGCGCCTCTTCCGGATGGTGGCAGTAAACCATCCGTACCATGAAGCGGAGAAGGCGCGACCTCTCATACAAGCTCTTGATATGGGCAAGATTGCGGAGAGGGCGCCCTTGCCTCTCGGCAGATTTGAAAGCACGCTCTTTGGTGGGGGCTAGAGGCAAGTGTAAATTTTGGGGCCCCAAAATTTACACTTCGTCTCACGGAAATGACGTTTGCCCAGTTGGCATCTTCCCCCTCAGAGGGCAAGTGTCATTTTACTGACGCAGTTGCTTGCACGAAGGACAAAATCATGACCACTCGCATAGCGGGTGGTTCTTTGTGCCGCACTGCGTGCGGCACAGGCTAAAGCCATGAAGAGGGAGAGACGGGCCTGTTGCCCGTCCCTTCTAATGCCTACTGATTGCTCGTGGAATCAGCGTCACGATAGATGAAGTTGATCGTGTATTTGCCCTCGTCAAAGGCTGCATTGTATAGGTTTGTAATCTGCTTCTCAGCATTGGTCCTTGCTTCTTCCAGGAGTCCTCCATTCATGGCCTCCTGCTCGCTCCTTTCGATACATTCCTTCTGGAAGGCATCAGACTCCTGGATGCTGATCGGATTGATAAGGTTGTTGTTCTCCTCCAGCACGCCCGACAGGTCCATATTGGGAGTGTTCGAGACGATATAGGGCTGGTCGAGGGTGATATTCAGCACAGTCGAGTCCTCGCTATCCTGCTCGATAGCAGCGGTCTTCAGATTGACACCGGCCTTGAGCGTGCCTGAGTAGCGATACCAGAAGCTGTTCTCAGTGAAGGGGACATCGAACTGGTTGAAGAGGTCACGGTTCGAATCAGTGACCTTGTCGACGTAGGTATAGTCCTGCGAGGCACTGACAAGCTCGCCCTGGTCCTGAACACGCGAGAAGACAACGGTCGGCGACAGCGTTTCGACATCAGAAGTCACCACCTCTTTGGAAGTCATGGCAAAGATGTAGTAGATGACAGCACCGCACGCCAGTGCTCCGATTATCAGGCCGATGAAGAACACGGAAATGGTGTGCTTGATGTTCTTGCCCTTGGCGGTCTTGGCTGGCTTGTTCTGGGTTTCCATGGATATCTCCTAGCCTGCGAAAGTTTCCCTCTCATTATGGGACGTGTAATTTTCGCGAGCGCAAGGCGATGCAGTGTCTATCTCTACGCGGCAGGGATTGAGCCGGGAGTGGCACATGCAGGGACGAAGAAGCAAGACGATGCTTGCGTCATGGTGGAGGAAATCTCCGAGACGCGCTCGCCTACGCTGACGCAGGGCAGGCACGAAAAACAAGGGGCCAAGAGCTGCATTTGCTCTCGGGGAAGCGACATTTGCTCAGCTGATATCAGCCCGCCGCGAGCTCAGACGTCATTCTGCTGGCGCATCCGCCCATCCGAAGGGCAACGACGGAGGGGCGCCTGCACTTCGCAGACGCCCCTTCTTCTCTATCTTCTGAATGGCAGAGCTAGTCCCACGGATCGCGCTCGAAGAGCGGCTCTGCCTTGGGCCTTCTGTCAGACCACGGGTCGTATCCGTCGTCGTCCTCGTTCTCAGGACGGGCGAAGGCTGGGTCTACATCCGGCTTCTTCCTGTCCTGTTCCTTCTTCAGTTCCTTCTTCTTGCTATCGTCTGGCTTCCCCATGGCTACTTCACTCCCAGATACGTATCTGCTGCATACTGTGCAATCTGCTTCAGGTCTCCCGACTGTGCCGAATAGGCATCCTTCGGAGCGCAGGTCACGACTGCCTGGATGGTCGAAGAGCCCGACTCCTGATAGAGCAGCACGGTCCAGATGAGGTCTCCCTGGCTGCCAGCACTGCAGATATAGGAAGTGCTGGATGTGGTCTTCGTGCTCGAGCTGCCCTTCGAAGCATCCGTAGAGCCATTCGAGTTCGCATTCGTGCTTGTGGACGTGCTCGAAGAGGAGCTCGAGGAGTTCGCCGTCTGGCTCTGCGACGACGTGCTGGAAGAGCCCGTCCCGGACGTGGATGTCGTAGAAGAGCTGCTGCTCGATACCGTGGCACCCTTCGTGGAAAGGCCGCAGAACGACATGGCCGCAGACACTCCGTCATCCGTCAATGCCGTGGCACCGGCATCGGAGGCGGCAACCGTGAGCTGCACGCCCGAAATCGTGGCGCCAGAGGCAAGCACATCGTCCGTCGCACCTGACGTCTGTGCCTTTGCATGAGGCGTCGGCGTGAAGGCAATGGTAGGTGCATATTCCTTCGTATAGGTGCAGGTGGCTACATTGTCAGAAGACGCGCCATAGACGAGCGCATAGCCCTGCTGTTCCATGAACTTGGCAATGTCCTGCGGGGTGGCAGAGAAGTAGTCTGCGATATGGTCTGCATCGGTGAGAGACGAGCTTTTCTCTTCCTTCTTCTCGTTCGCGACACGCACGGTCACGACCGTGCCCGAAGAGACCTGGGTTCCGGCGGCAGGATCGGTCGAATCCACGGTGCCTGCCGTACGGTCTGCATCCACATAGACGACCTTTGCCACAAGGCCGCTCTGGGAGAGCGTGCTCACAGCAGCGTCTTTTGTCATGCCTATGACGTCAGGCACTTCATAGCCCTGGGCAACCGTGAGCGTCACGGTATCGCCTGAAGAGATTGTGGTACCCACATCAGGATCAACAGCTAGGACCGTGCCAGCATCGGAGTCTGAGCTCTGGTACACACAGTGAATCGTGCCTGCACCGATCTCGGAGAGTGCGGCAGATGCATCCTCCTTCGTCTTGCCGATGATGTCGGGGATGGTGCGGGCCTTGCCCACCTCAAGAGAGATCGTCGTGCCCTTGGCTTCGCGCTCTCCTGCTTTGGTTCCCTGCGAGAGCACCTTGCCGGCATCTGTATCCACATACGTGTAGCCGACGTCTGCCACAAAGCCGGCCTCCTCGATCTTCTGGACCGCTACATCTTCTGTAAGTCCCTGGACATCAGGGACGCTCACGCCTCCCCACCACTGGAACATGTAGCCGATGAGGCCAATGGCAAGAGCGGCAGCCACGGCGCAGATTGCGATAGCGGTCGTGCGGCGGCGCTTGGGTGTGGAGCCGTGCTCTGTGCCATCTCCCTCTTCTGGCTTCTCCTGATCTGCAGGAGCCTCCGCGCCCTCTTCTCCTGCAGGCCCCTCCTCGGAGGGCAGCTCTTCTGGTGCCGGCTCAGGCGCTGCCGCCATATCGAGTGGCACCGCGACCGGCGCGACCTGTGTGAGCGTGGAATCGGAATCGATGCTCTCGCCGTCTATGCGCTCAAGGCCCAAGGAAGGATCTGTGTCCTCTTCCTCATTCTCGAAGACAGCCTCGGTAGCCTTCTCCTTGATATAAGTTTCGAAGTCCACCGCATTTGTGGGCCCCTCTTCGACCTTGGCTGTTTCTGCCATGGCTTCAGGGACGACGCGGGCCGTCGCTTCAGGTGCATGGGTCGTAGGGACCGTGGCATCTCCCACCGCCCCCATAGGCTGGGTCTGTCCCTGGGAACGTGCTTCGGCGGCCTTCCTCACTGCCTCATCGATCTGGCCTGCAGCAACGGTCGCTGCAGCATCCTTTGCTTCCACGACATGCACCTTCGGCGCCTTGGCACCAGGCTTCAAGGGATAGCCGCACTGCGTGCAGAAGCAGGCTGTATCCAAGACTTCTGCTCCGCACTTCGGGCACTTCATAATCGGCAAGCTCCTTATCTTATGGGCAGGCATGCGTCTGCCCGAAACATTTCTGAATGAAATGATACGCCAGCGCCAGTTCCCCGGCATATATCCGCATACGCAAAGAGGCCTCCTGCACCATTGCTGGCACAGGAGGCCTCTCATATCAGGCAGCTGGCTAATCAGCTGCTATGCGCAATTACTCGACGTCGTCAGGCTCGAGCGGCTCGTCTTCGGAGCTTTCGGAGGAACCTGCCTCCTGCTCCTTCTTCCGGGCCTCGGAAGCGGCATCGTCGCGCTCTGCATAGAGCCTGTCGTCTGCCCCCACATCGACCTTCACGACATCGCCCTCGTGGAGCTTGCCGTCGATGATGAGGTTGGCGACATTGTCCACGACCTGGCGCTGGATCAGACGCTTCAGAGGACGTGCACCGAAGACCGGATCCAGGCCATCGAGAGCCAAGGACTGCTTTGCGGGGTCCGTGAGCTCGAGCACGATGCGGTCACGCTCGAGACGCTTGCGGACGTCCTTGAGCTGGATATCGACAATCTTCTCGATGTCTTCGAGTCCAAGCGGATGGAAGACCACGACGTCGTCGATACGGTTCAGGAACTCCGGCTTGAACGTCTGGCGCAGGGCATTGTTGACCTGGCGCTGGACCTCTGCCGGGTCGCTCGATGCATTGGCACCGGCGATGTACTGGCTGCCCACGTTCGATGTCATGATGATGATCGTGTTCTTGAAGCTCACGACCCTGCCCTGGCCATCCGTGAGGCGGCCATCGTCCAGGACCTGGAGCAGGATGTTGAAGACATCAGGATGTGCCTTCTCCATCTCGTCGAGCAGGATCACGCAGTAGGGATGACGGCGTACGGCTTCGGTGAGCTGGCCACCTTCGTCGTAGCCCACATATCCAGGAGGAGCACCGATAAGACGCTGGACCGAGAACTTCTCCATGTACTCGGACATATCGATACGGACCAGTGCCTTCTCATCGTCGAAGAGGCACTCAGCCAGAGCCTTTGCAAGCTCCGTCTTGCCGACACCGGTAGGGCCGAGGAAGAAGAAGCTGCCGATAGGACGGTCAGGATCCGAGAGTCCCGCACGGCTGCGCCTGACAGCGGCTGCGACGGCACGCACGGCCTCGTCCTGCCCCACGACACGCTTGTGGAGCTCGGTCTCGAGGTTCCTGAGCTTGTCCATCTCGCCCTGCATCATCTTGGACACAGGAATGCCGGTCCAGCTCGAAACGACCTCTGCGATCTCTTCCGAGGTGACCTCCTCTTTGAGGAGCCCTCCCTCTTCCTGCTTGGCATTGAGCGCCTTCTCTGCAGCGTCATACTGCTTCTGAAGGGCCGGAATCGTGGCATAGCGGAGCTCGGAGGCACGGGCCAGGTTGCCTTCGCGGGTGACGCGCTCCATCTCGGTCTTCGCGTCCTCGATCTGGCTCTTCAGGTCCTGCACCTTGTCGATGGCAGACTTCTCGTTCTGCCAGTTCGCCTTCATGCCATCAAGCTTCTCCTGGGTCTGGGCAATCTCCTTGCGGAGCGTCTTCAGGCGTTCCTTCGAAGCATCGTCCTCCTCCTTCATGAGAGCCTGCTCTTCGATCTGCATCTGCGTGAGCTGGCGATCTACTGCATCGATATCGGCAGGCATGGAATCGAGCTCCATGCGGAGCCTCGATGCTGCCTCATCGACGAGGTCGATGGCCTTGTCCGGCAGGAACCTGTCGGAGATGTAGCGGTTCGAAAGATCGGCGGCCGCAACAAGCGCCGAGTCCGTAATGCGGACGCGGTGGTGCTGCTCGTACTTGTCCTTGATACCACGAAGGATTGAGATTGTATCCTCGACACTAGGCTCGCCGACCATGACAGGCTGGAACCTGCGGGCCAGAGCCTGGTCCTTCTCAATGTACTTGTGGTACTCGTCCAAGGTCGTAGCACCGATTGCGTGAAGGACGCCACGGGCCAGGGCCGGCTTCAGGATGTTGCCTGCATCCATCGAGCCTTCCGTGGCACCGGCACCCACAATCGTGTGCAGCTCATCGATGAAGAGGATGATCTTGCCGTTCGACTTCTCGACTTCCTTGAGGACGCTCTTGAGCCTGTCCTCGAACTCGCCACGGTACTTGGCGCCAGCCACGAGCGCGCTCATATCGAGCTCGATGAGCTCCTTGTCGCGCAGGGTGGACGGCACATCGCCGTTAACGATACGCTGGGCCAGGCCCTCGACGATAGCGGTCTTGCCGACACCCGGCTCGCCGATCAGCACTGGGTTGTTCTTCGTACGCCTCGAGAGCACCTGGATTGTGCGGCGGATCTCCTCCACTCGTCCTATGACAGGATCGAGCTTGCCCTGGCGGGCAAGGTCCGTGACGTTCCTGCCGTAGCGCTCGAGCGCCTCGAACTCAGGCTTTGCATCCTGCGATGTGACGCGGGAGTCGCCCCTGAGCTCTGTATAGGCCTCTTGGATGCGCTTTGCCGTGACGCCCGAAGCCTTCAAGATCGAACCTGCATCTGACTTGTCGTCAGCCAGCGCAATGAGCAGATGCTCGGATGTGACATACTGGTCATCCATCTTCGCTGCAATCTTCTCTGCGTCGTTCGTGAGGCGCACGAAGTCATTGCTCATGCCCATCTGAGAGCTGTCTCCCGATACCTTGGGAGCACGGGCGATTGCCTGGTCGGTCTGGTTCTGTATGCTCTTCGGGTCTGCGCCGACACGCTCGATGATGGCAGTGATGTTGCGCTCGCCGGAATCGAGCAGCGCCTTCAGCAGATGGATGGGCTCCAGAGCGCCAGCCTGCGCATCAACAGCCACACCCATAGCGCTCTGCAGCGCTTCCTGGGCTGTCACAGCCCATTTGTTGATGTTCATATAGCACTCACCTCTCTTTGGAATGGAAGGCATCTCTTCCAATCCGTCTTTCCTTTTCAGGTATTAGTGTTCCCGCATTGCCCCTCTCTCATACATATCTAAGTCATCTCATATCAGATTTTTTGTATCTCCATGACTTAGTCTTTGAGGGCTATCGGGAGTATCAGTGACGATAGATAGGGTCAGGAGGTTTCTCTCCTACGAAGGAAGGCAGCCGCGAGGCTGCCTTCCAAGCACGCTCGTATGCAGTTTTCCCTAGACGTCCCGATCTTCATCGACGTCGTCGTCCGCATCTGCCCCTGAAGAGAGGAGGCCGCGCATGACCTGCTCTGCGGTCTGTCCCTTGTAGGGAGTAAGCGCCACTATCTTCTCGCGCATGCGGAGCTCGTGGACCTCGTCCTCGAGCTCGCGCACACGTTCTCTGAGCTCGTCTATCTCCTTGTTGCGCTTGTCTGCAACCTCGCGCATATCGAGGATGCGGATGACGCCTGCAAGGTTGATGCCTTCGTCCGTGAGCTTCGCGATAAGGTTCAGGCGCTCGATATCTGCCTGGGAGTAGAGACGGGTATTGCCTCTCGAACGTCCCGGTGTCACAAGCCCCTTCTGCTCATAGACACGAAGCGTCTGGGGATGCATGCCGGTAAGCTCTGCGGCTACGCTGATCATGTAGAGCGGCTTGTTCTTCCCTGTACGGTCGTCACTGCGAGCCATAGCGCTCCGCATCCTTTCTGTAGTCGCGGGTATCTGCGTCCTTCAGGACCTGGAGTGCCTCGCGCTCCTTCTGCGTGAGCTTGCGAGGAACGGCAATCCTGATCGTGACGTAGAGGGCGCCCTTCTGTCCCTTGTGCTTCACATCAGGAGCGCCAAGATCGCGGAAGCGGAACGTCTTGCCATCCTGCGACCCTGCCGGGACCTTGAGACGCACCGTCTCGCCCTGAGGTGTCGGCACATCGACGACAGAGCCCAGTGCCGCCTCATAGAAGCTCACCGGGAGCTCCATCCTGATATCGGCGCCGTCACGCTTGAAGAGCGGATGCTCCTGCACGCGAGTCGTGATGACGAAATCGCCGCGCTCGCCGCCGCCGTAGCCATAGTCGCCACGTCCGCGGTAGCGGAGCTTGCCGCCGTCGACCGCACCTGCCGGAATCTTGACCGTGATGGTCTGCTTCTCCCCCGTCGAGGGAATCGTATAGGAGACCTTCCGTGTCGCACCCTTCAGGGCATCCTCGAAGGGCACCTCGATAGTAGCGGTGAGGTCTCCGCCCTTCTGGGGCCTCGGCTCACGGCGCGTATTCCCTGCACCGCCGCCAAAGATCGTCGAGAAGTCGAAGCCGTTGAAGGCTCCGTCTCCCGAGCGGATATTGTCGAAGATATCGCCCCAGTCGACGCCCTGGCCGTTCGTGGTGTACGTATACGTCCTGTTGCGTCCGCCCGAACCGCCGAAATCGGCACCTGGAATGCCGCCGAACATCAGGAGCTGGTCATACTCGCGGCGCTTGTCCGGATTGGACAGCGTCTCGTAGGCTTCCGAGAGCTCCTTGAACTTCTGCTCGTCGCCGCCGTTGTCCGGGTGGTACTTCACGGCAAGCTTGCGGAATGCCTTCTTGATTTCGTCCTGGGTGGCGTCACGCTTTACGCCCAGCACGTCGTAGAAGTTTCTCTTGTCAGCCATAAAGCTTCTCGCCCCCTTCTTCTCTTCTCATAGACAAGCGCCCGAACCGCGAGGCCCGGGCGCGCATCTGGTGTGGCTTACTTGCTGCCTTGAGCCGCGCCATCCTTCTTCTCCTGCGGGCGCTTCTTCCCGCCGTAGGTGACTGTCACCATTGCGGAGCGGATGACCTTGCCTCCCATGCGGTAGCCCTTCTGGTAGACCTGGGAGACCGTGTCCTCGTAGACATCGGCATTCTCCTCGCGTCCTACCGCCTGGTGCGTCAGAGGATCGAACGGCTCGCCTGCCGGGTCGATGACCTCGACCCCCTCGCCGCCGAGCACCCCGAGCATCTTGGTGTGCACCGCCTGGATGCCATCAGCAAACTGCGCGAGGTTCGCATCCTCGCCTGCCGTATTCTTCGCATGCTCGATGGCGCGCTCCATATCGTCAAGCACGGGGAGGAGCTTCTCCACGAGGCGCTCGTTTGCACGGGCGCGCTCGTTTGTGCGCTCCTGCTCGGTCCTCTTGCGGAAGTTCTGCCACTCTGCCTGGAGCCTCAGGTACTTGTCCTGGGCCTCCTTGGCGGCATCCTCGGCCTTCTTCTGGCCTTCCTCTGCCGCGTCAAGCTTCTTGGCATACTCATCGCGCTCGGCTGCAAGCTTGTCGGCATCCTTCTTCAAATCGTCTGCCGCTGCCTGCTCGCCTGCCCTGATGGCAGCCTCAATCATATCCTGCTCTGACATGCCCGATGTGTCGGTCTTCTGGGCAGCATCGGATGCACCCTTCTCAGGGCCTGTCTTCTTCTCATCGCTATCGATGGGCACCTTCACGTCGCCCTCCTTCCAAGGCGGGGAAGGCGCAGCAGCCCGAAAGCTGCTGCGCTTCCCTTATTCGCTGCTATAAGACCTACTCGGACTTCTTCTTGTCGTCGTCCACGACTTCGTAGTCGGCATCGACCACGTCGTCAGCAGAGCCGGACTGCTGCTGGGCGCCTGCGTCAGCCGTGCCGCCAGCGGTCTGGGCATTCGTCGTGGAGTACACGATCTCTGCGAGCTTGTGGCCCACGTCCTGGAGCTTCTCGCCTGCGGCCTTGATAGCATCGATATCGGTGCCGTCGAGTGCCTTCTTGGCCTCTGCAACTGCGTCCTCGACCTGCTTCTTCATGTCAGCAGGCACCTTGTCGCCGAGGTCCTTGAGCGTCTGCTCGGTCGAGTAGGCAAGAGAGTCGGTCTGGTTCCTGACCTCGATCTCGTCCTTGTGCTTCTTGTCCTCCTCGGCGTGGGACTCTGCGTCCTTGACCATGCGGTCGACTTCGTCGTCAGACAGAGCCGTGGAGCCAGAGATCGTGATCTGCTGGGACTTGCCGGTGCCCTTGTCCTTTGCCGTGACCTTCACGATACCGTTGGCATCGATATCGAACGTGACCTCGATCTGAGGGACGCCACGCGGTGCCAGAGGAATGCCGGTGAGCTGGAACTTGCCGAGCGACTTGTTGTCGCGTGCCATCTCACGCTCGCCCTGCAGGACATTGATCTCGACGGACGTCTGGTTGTCTGCTGCCGTGGAGTAGACCTCGGTCTTGGAGGTCGGGATCGTCGTGTTGCGGTCGATCATCTTCGTCATCACGCCGCCCATGGTCTCGACACCAAGGGAAAGCGGGGTGACATCGAGGAGCAGGATGCCATTGACATCGCCGGTAAGGACGCCGCCCTGAACAGCTGCGCCATCAGCGACAACCTCATCCGGGTTCACGGACATGTTCGGCTGCTTGCCGGTCATCTGCTTCACGAGCTCCTGGACAGCAGGCATACGGCTGGAGCCGCCGACGAGGATGACCTCATCGACCTGGCTAATCTGGAGGTTCGCATCGCGGAGAGCCTTGGTCACAGGCTGCTTGCAGCGGTCGAGCAGGTCACGCGTGATGCGCTCGAACTCGGCACGCGTGAGCGTATAGTCGAGGTGCTTCGGGCCATTGGCATCAGCGGTGATGAACGGAAGGTTGATCTGTGCCTGCTGGGCAGAGGAGAGCTCCTTCTTCGCATTCTCGCAGGCCTCCTTCAGACGCTGCAGTGCCATCGGGTCCTTGCGCAGGTCGATGCCGTTCTCCTTCTCGAACTTCTCTGCACACCAGTCGATGATGCGCTGGTCCCAGTCATCGCCACCGAGGTGGTTGTCGCCGTTCGTGGCGAGAACCTCGACGACGCCGTCTGCAAGGTCAAGCAGCGAGACATCGAACGTGCCGCCGCCCAGGTCGAAGACGAGCACCTTCTGATCGACATTCTTCTTGTCGAGGCCGTAGGCAAGAGCTGCTGCCGTCGGCTCGTTCACGATACGCTTGACATCGAGGCCTGCGATCTTGCCTGCATCCTTCGTTGCCTGACGCTGGGCGTCATTGAAGTAGGCAGGGACCGTGATGACAGCTTCGGTGACCGGCTCGCCGAGATACTTCTCAGCGTCTGCCTTCATCTTCGAGAGGATCATTGCGGAGATCTGCTCCGGCGTGTAGTCCTCGCCGTCAATCTCAACGACAGCACGTCCGCCGGTGCCGCTCTTCACCGTGTACGGAACGGTCTTCAGCTCAGAGCCGACCTCGTCGTAGCGACGGCCCATGAAACGCTTGATGGAGAAGACGGTGTTCTTCGGGTTGGTGACAGCCTGGTTCTTTGCTGCCTTGCCGACGATGCGGTCTCCGTCAGAACGGAAGCCCACAACGGACGGCGTTGTACGGTCGCCCTCAGCGTTAACGATAATGGTCGGCTCGCCGCCCTCAAGAACGGCCATAGCCGAGTTGGTTGTACCAAGGTCGATTCCCAGAATCTTTCCCATGGTCTATTCCTTCCTTCGCTGCGGATTGCGTGCCCTCTGCACGTTGTGCCGCATTCCTTTTGCTTTACAGTCTCTATGATATCCCATCAATCCGATTCTTATACATAATCTAAGTCTCAAAACATTAGATTTTTTCTAGCAGCCACCGAAAGACTTCTAATTCAAGCTCACGCATGCTTTCTCACAGCCACGATATGCCCTTCATGCTGCAGAAAGACCAAGTTCCTGCGCGTACAATCAGACATAGATATAGAGATACGAGTGCAGAGGAGCATATATGAAGCTTCTGATCGCTTCCGATATCCACGGTGCCGCCAAATGGTGCCGCTCCCTCATGGACGAGATAGAGAAAGAGAACCCGGACAGGGTGATCCTTCTGGGAGACCTCCTCTATCACGGGCCCAGAAACGACCTGCCCGAAGACTATGCCCCCAAAGAGGTCATAGCCATGCTCAATGGTATAAAGGATCAGGTCATCGCCGTACGCGGCAACTGCGAGGCAGAGGTAGACCAGATGGTGCTCGAGTTCCCGTGCATGGCAGACTACGACGTGCTCTGGGATCCGGAAGCACAGAATCCCGTCACGCACGGCAAGGGCCAGGAGCTCTTCTTCACCCATGGACACATCTGGGGTCCCGGCATCCACAACTCGGTGGACCATCTGCCAAATCTCCCCAAGGGTTCTGCCTTGGTCTATGGGCACACGCACAAGAAGGTCAATGAGCCAGCACCAGGCAACCCAGACATCCTCTGCTTCAACCCAGGCTCTGTCGGCATCCCCAAGGACGGCACCCACAGCTATGGGATCTATGAGAGCGGCGTATTCAAGCACTGCTTGCTTGAGACGGAATAGCTTATTGCCCCCCATAATGTGCAGCAATGAGTCAGCACGGGACGGAAGCTAGCATCTGCTTCCGGCCCGTGCTTCGTCGAGATGGAGTCTCTTCCTACAAAGCAATCAGTCCATACTCGAGCCCGCCAGAGCCGCAGAACCGCAGAACCGCAGAACCGCAGAACAAGTCTGTAGTACAGGGCATCTTGTGCAGGCTGCAGCTGGTACTGGTCAAGCTCCAGATAGAAGAACTCTGGTTGCGGCCTATCCGCGTGGAGGGTATGGATCGTTGCCGTACGAGCGCTTGTCGCGAATCTTGCCATCAGTTCCGAAGATGGTAAGTTCGCTGCCGCGCTTGCTGGCAATCTCCTTACCACGGGCGATTGCCTCGGTCTGTGTCTTGAACTGTCCTGCCGCACGCGAAGCGCCCTCGCTCTTTGTGTACCAGCCATCGTCATTCTTGGCCACGAAAACATTCTGCTTTGTCATGTGGCATCACCTCCTCACCTGCCGAACTCCGGATGTGCATCGGGCATATCTTGCCCTCATCTAATTTAGAATCTCATAACGACGAGATTCCCTCGTGCCTGTTATGCGATGGCTCTAGTCTTGAACCGAGCGACACAATCGACTGTGCTGCCCTCACAATCCGACATGAGACATTCGGAGAAACAGTGTTTACTCCATTACAGACAAATGTTTCATCCCGCACCGGATCTAGGCCAATCGACCATTTCAAGTCAGGTCAGGCCGTTCGCCTGATGTCTAATTGCGTGGTTCCATCCAAGCAGCATAATTAAGGCACAGCGGAAGGTGGTGTCAACATGTCAGCGGGCACAAGCGATTTCAAGCATCGTCTAGTTGATCGAATGACCATCCATGTTGATACCGAGAACCTTCAACATGAGATTGCATATAGTCGCTTGCGCGAGATTCTTGACGGCTACGACATCCTTATTGACGCTCTTGAAGACGATCGCGCATATAACGCGGATGACACTCGTACTCATCAGCGCAAGTCAGCCGAGGCGAAATCTAGTCACAAGCTATATCTTGCACCAGCTACCGCAGGCTCATATGCATGCGAGGCCCTGCTATATGATGACTCAGAGCTCGGTAAACAAGCTTCTCCCCTATTCGGAGAGGGCTTTACCCGCATGTTAAAGGTCATGGACGCCGTGTCCGAAGGGGATAAAGCAAAGTTTACAGAGAGGGTCCCAAGTCGCTTTGCGCGATCTCAAGTTCTCTCTGGAATGAAGAAGGTAACCCCACATGCTGGAGAGAAGATAACAGTAACTGCTGGACTAGAACATACAGTAACGGAAAACCTCAGGCAGGCTGATGTCATTCCGTTCAAAGAGCTTGAACCATATGATGACAGCTATGTGGATGCCGAAATCATCGGGACAATAGCATCTGTCGATTTTGAGAATAGAAAGCTTAATCTAAGGATTCACGGAGCGTCGAAAAAGTTCTCGATTCCATATGACGCCGAGATCGAAGACCGCCTTATGGAATCGAGGCATAAGACCATGACGGTCAAATGCAAGGTGAGATACAACCTTAATGGCGATATAGACGATGTACAAGACGCTGACGGTATCGAAGAGCTAGTGCTTAAGCCAATCGAGATCAAAACCTTCAAAGCAGATGGCATTACCCACACATTTAAATCTCCAATAAGCGTCGAGGTAAGCCTGGACGAAACTGGACAGGTTTATCTTGGTATATTTGAGCCGCTCGGTCTCTGTGTATATGCAACTCACCAAGACGAACTAAGAGAAGAAGTACTGAACGATCTTGCATGGAGATGGTCAGAGATAGCGGTGGCTGATAATGAAACTCTTGCCTCAGATGCACTAGCAATCAAAGAAGCCTTCATTAAGCTTGTAGGTGATTAATATGGCCTCGCTTAATAAAGACTTGGTTATCCGTAACCTGACAAAAAAGGGCTTCGTGCTGTGCGAAGGAGATCACCACTACCTCCACTATGTTACCCTTGACGGGAAGAAGACCGGTATCCGGACAAAGATCAGCCATGGCTCTCATAAGGACATAACCAGCGGACTCGTTTCGGCAATGGCTACTCAATGTAAGCTGACAACACATGATTTTGTAGAATTCGCCAAATGTCATATTGATCAGAACCAATACGAAGCAAAGCTGACGGCAGGTAATTATCTGCCGCGCAGTCCAAGATAGAGGATTACTGAGCCTAGGCTTCAATGCCTATTACAGCAGGAAATCAGCCTGCTCGTGTGTAGCATTGGTTAGCGATTTCTCTTGTAGCTGATCCTTGATTATGTATATTGGCGCAACCACCTTGGTGTCAATGAGATATCGGCAGCATCCCAAGCCTGCGCATTGCTCATTCGCCGCTCGAGGCTGTTCCGCTAGCGGCTTCTTGCAACAACTTTTGCACGTCCGCGTCAGGGCTAATGCAGCTGCCACTAAAGTCTTTAGTTTCCGCCAATTCCCCGTAGGCATCTCCAAGTAGCACCTTGAAAACGGCCTCGACCACAGGCGCTAGTTCATCGTCAAGACCAAGTCGCGGATCAGTTCCAAATGCAAGCTTACACTCTTCGCCGTGATTGACGTCTAATCCATAGCATGCAAACGCCTCTG